>CAZSIC010000142.1:0-7188 GCA_964606845.1 uncultured Bacteroidales bacterium | reverse complement strand
CGTTTTCCAGGTTATTTACGGATATGTTTACGTTGTGGCTGGTATGTTTATTATGGTTTTTATGGGCGGTTTAGCAGTAGGTGCATATTATGCGCCAAGAATTTTTAAAACCATCAATCGAAAATTATTCTCACGTATACTATTACTAATTGCGGCTTTTGCTTTTGTGTTACCAGCCATTTTTATTTTGCTTAAAAATATTCATTTACCAGCCTTTGTAATTTTTATTGCGTTTTTTATTTTACTTGCTTTTATTTCAATCTCAACGGGGGTTATATTTTCTATGGCTACCCGTTTAAGCCATAACGATCACGGTATTATTGCTTCGAATGTTTACGGATTAGATTTGCTGGGAGCTGCTGCCGGCGCACTGCTTTTTGCCATTTATTTGGTTCCCATATTAGGATTTTTATGGTCGGTTGTAATTACCGGAGCACTCAATTTTTTAGTTGCCGGTTGGATTTGGTTTAAAAAATGAAATATAAATTTTTAAAAAAGAGTTCCCAAATTGAGAATTTTTCTTAAATTTGTATTAAATTAAATCAATGAAACGGATTTTTGCGAAAAGTACATTGCGAAAATTTTGGGAAAAACATCCCGATTCTGAGCAATATCTGAAAACCTGGTTTGAAACAGTAACAAGCTCAAATTGGAAAAGCCCAAATGATATTAAGCAATCTTATGCTCACGCAAGTATTTTGAGAAATGGACGAGTTGTCTTTAATATTAAGGGTAATGATTATAGATTAGTTGTAAAATTTAGATTTGATAAACAATTAGCTTTCATTCGGTTTGTAGGAACGCATGAGGAGTATGATAAAATTGACGCAAATAATATCTAAAACCTAAGACCATGAATATAAAACCAATTAAAACTGAAGAAGATTATCAGGCCGCTTTAAGCAGGATAGAAGAAATTTTTGATGTTCCAGAGGGAACAGCTGAAAGTGACGAGTTAGACGTTCTTGGTCTGTTAGTAGATGAATACGAAAAAGAACATTATCCCATTGAGTCGCCAGATCCAATTGAGGCAATTAAAATTCGGATGGAAGAATTGAATCTCAGTCAATCTGACTTAGTTTCTGTAATTGGAGGGAAAAGCCGCGTTTCAGAAATTTTAAATCGAAAACGAAGGTTGACAATTCAAATGATTCGTAAACTAAAAGACCGGTTAAACCTGTCTGCTGAATTATTAATTAGAGATTATGAGTTGTTAAGATAATAATTCTAGGGTTACTAACCACAGTTTACAAATTAGCCGATTTGTATTTTTTAGTTAAGAAAAATATGACGGTACCAAAGTTTTATTTTTGTACAATAGCCAACTAGTGTCATGTCAACGCTATTTTAGTCAGCCCAAGTCTTGTTCTTTTTCCTCAGCTCGGCAAAATAAATTATTTACGTAGCTTTGGCTATGTGCAGAATTTCTTTTTTGATCTGAGTAATAATTATTGCGACTTAACCGACACAATAGCATTGCAACGACACTAGTGTTTTTGTGTTTGTTAACAACCATTTTTATTATGCTTAAAAGATTTATTTGCCGACATTTTACTTTTCATCATCTACCTTGTTGCTGCTTTTAGATTCTTTATGGTCGGTTGTAATTACCGGAGCACTCAATTTTTTAGTTGCCGGTTAGGTTTGGATTATAAATTGAAATTTTGATTTTTAGTTTTCATTTCGTAAATTGCGTTACATAATTTACGTAACGTAAAATACGAAATCATGAAACAGAAACCATCTAATCCATTTATACTAACAGGATACTACTCCCCGGAGTATTTTTGTGACAGGAATGAAGAATACACAAAACTGTCAGAAGCGATTAAAAATGAGCGAAATGTCACATTGTTTTCTCTACGTAGGTTAGGAAAAACAGCATTAATACAGCACTTGTTTCATTTATTAGAAAAGGATAAAAGTTATATTACTCTTTATGCAGATGTTTTATCAACAGATTCGTTGCAAAGCCTTACACAGAAAGTTGCTACAGCTGTAGTTCGAAAATTTGGGAGTTTAGAGAGACGTGGATTATCTCAAAAGATACAAGATTTTATCAGGAATATTGGAGCAGGAATAGAATTTAATCCTGTATCTGGTAATCCATCAATAAAGTTTACATATACAGATTATCATCAATCAAAATCATCATTACAAACTATTCTGGAGTTTTTGTCTAATCAAAAGCAAACAGTTGTTATAGCTCTTGATGAGTTTCAACAAATTACAAAATTTCAGGAAGAAAAGCCGGAAGCTTATATCCGGTCGTTGGTTCAAGAATTCCCTGGAATCCGGTTTATTTTTAGTGGTAGTCACCGTAATATTATGATTTCACTTTTTACAGGGCATGGGCAACCATTTTACAGAAGCACCCAGATTTTAGAGTTATTACATATTAATCCTGAGATATATAGCCATTTTATAAAGTATCATTTTAAAAAAATAAATAAAACAATTACACAGGAATTATTAAATCGGATATTCGATTGGACAAATTTACAAACCTATTATGTTCAGTTGGTTTGTAACAGACTGTTTAGTTTGTCAGGAAATATTACAATGGAACTATTACAAGATACTTTTTTGAAAATTCTTGAAGAAGAGCAAACTGTTTTTTCAAATTATAAAAATTTATTAACATCTATTCAATGGAGAGTTTTGGTTGCATTAGCTAAAGATTTTCCGGTAAGCGAACCCACAAGTGGGGCATTTTTAAAGAAGCATAATATTTCGTCTGCAAGTACTATGAGCACAACAATTAAAGCATTGCAAGAAAAAGAGTTGATCATTAATATTAGTAATCAGTATATCATTCATGATACATTGTTGATGCGTTGGATACAACATAATTTTTAATATAAGGGGCATAAATTTATTGCATTTAGCCAAATTCAATCCTAAATTTGAAAAACAAACGATTTTAATTTTCGTTTTTAAATTAAAAAAGGGAGTTATGAGTAAGGACAGAATGAATAAACGTGAATTTCTGAAATACGGATTTTTGGGTTCCTGTGCTTGTTTTTTAGGAGCAGGGAAAGTGCATGCTTTAAATAATATTGCTTTTTCTGCTGATGGCCCCGGGAAGTGGAGTAAGTTATCCGAATATTATATTGAAACGCCCCGTGGCGCTAAATGTTTGATATGTCCCAATGAATGTACGCTAAAAGAAGATGAAGTTGGCGATTGCCGTTCCAGAGTTAATTACAAAGGGAAAATCTATTCTATTGGTTACGGGAATCCATGCTCGCTGCATGTTGATCCAATTGAGAAAAAACCATTGTACCATTTTCTGCCGGAAAGCCGTTCGTTTTCTTTGGCTGTTGCAGGATGCAACCTGGCATGCTTAAATTGCCAAAACTGGCAAATATCTCAGGTTAGCCCAAAAGATACGCGGAACTATGATTTGATGCCACCCGAAGTCTATAAACAGGCGAAACATTATAATTGCCAGTCTATTGCTTATACTTATTCAGAACCCATTGCTTTTTACGAATATTTTTACGATTCGGCAAAGATTGCCAAAGAGCATGGTATCAAAAATGTAATGATTTCTGCCGGTTATATTAATGAAAAGCCTTTGCGCGATGTGGCAAAATATGTGGATGCTGCCAATATCGACCTGAAAAGTTTTAGTGATGAAATTTATGCCAGATTAAATGCAGGTTCTCTAGAACCTGTATTAAATACTTTAAAAATTTTAAAAGAAGAAGGTGTTTGGCTCGAAATTACCAATTTGGTAGTACCCGACTGGACAGATGATTTGGATATGATCAAAAAAATGTCTCAGTGGTTATATAAAAATGGATTTGAAAATACTCCATTACATTTTAGCCGGTTTACGCCAATGCATAAGTTAACTCATGTACCTGCAACTCCCGTAAGTGTGTTGAGTAAAGCAAGAACGATAGCTATAAATGAAGGCCTGAAATATGTTTACATTGGTAATGTACCAGGTACTGATGCGCAAAATACCTACTGTCCGAATTGTAAGGAGATTGTTATTGAACGAAAAGGCTTTCGGATTACACAAAACAACCTGATAAAAGGTGAATGTAAATATTGTAATACACCAATTGCTGGTGTGTGGTAGATAAAAAAAATAGTTTTGGTGGATATTCTGGCAGGACTCCTTGGATTAATTGTTTTGATTGCTTCTATTATTATTTATTGATGATTTTTTTGATGAAATAATAATTTGGGAGCAATAACTCCTGCTATAATACCTGCTGCATTGGCATAAAAATCATTAGGATTAAAAGTTCGTCCGGGAATAAGGCTTTGAATGGCTTCGCTGCCTGCAGCCAGAAATAATCCTCCAATTAAAAAGCTATATAATAAGCATGGTTTAATACTGAAATATTTATTGGCTTTCCAAAACAGGTAAAAAATAGCTAATGAGAAATAGGCCACGAAATGTAAAAGATAATCAAGGCGAATGGATTTATCGTTGAGTTCTGCTTTCATTTCAGGGCCTCCTGGTAGGATAGAAATGATAAGAATTACAATAAGCCAAAACCAAAAAAGAAAACCAAAACTTTTTCTATTTCTAAAAATAAAATCCATAGCATTTAAAAATGAAAGCGAAAAATAGGAATAAAAAGGGAGTATCCAAAAAAAATATTTTGTTACAACAATTTTTTTGATTTCAACCGCAGGCTGTTAAGTACAACAGAAACTGAGCTAAAAGCCATAGCTCCACCGGCAATCATGGGATTAAGCATAAATCCGTTTATGGGATATAAAATACCTGCTGCAATTGGAATAGCAATAATGTTGTAAATAAATGCCCAGAAAAGATTTTCGTGAATTGTTTTTAATGTAGCCTTTGAAAGATTGATGGATGCTGCAATTTTTTCAAGGTCACCTTTTACCAGGGTAATATCAGCACTTTCGATGGCAATGTCGGTTCCATGGCCCATGGCAATTCCCATATCGGCTTGCGAAAGGGCAGGAGAGTCGTTTATCCCATCACCAACCATAGCTACTTTAAATCCTTTTTGTTGTAATTTTTTTATGTAGTCTAGTTTGTCTTGTGGCAATACTTCTGCTTTAAATTGATCGATGTCGGTTTGGCGGGCTATTTCTTTGGCAGTACTGTAATTATCGCCAGTGAGCATATGTACTTGCAAACCCGATTGATGTAGGTTGCGGATTGCCCGAATCGAATTTTCCTTTATTTTATCGGAAATGGTTATAAGTGCTACCAATATTTTGTTTTTGGCTACAAAAACATGGGTCTGTGCTGTATTGCTATATTGATTAAAATATTGGTGCTCACTTTCGATATCAATACTGTTTTTTTTCATTAACTGGTAATTGCCAATTAAATATTCATTTTCGTTTAGTGTAGCAGAAACTCCTAACCCTGTTTGACTGTTAAATTTTACAACATTAAGGCTGCTGTTCGATAAGTGATTGAGATATTTGACAATAGAGTCGGCTAATGGATGTTCCGATTTCTTTTCAATGGCTAAAATATCTTCAAGAATCTGGTCGTGTTTTACATCGCTTTTAAGCCATACTATTTCGTTAACTTCAGGTTCTCCTTTGGTTATTGTTCCTGTTTTATCGACAACTACGGCATTAATTTTTTTTGCAAACTCAAGGGTTTGTGCATTTTTAATTAAAATACCATTTTCTGCACCTTTTCCTATGCCAACCATTAAAGCAGTTGGAGTAGCTAGTCCAAGTGCGCACGGACAGGCAATTATTAATACAGTAACCAGTGTTACAAATGCAAAAGTAGATTTTGGTTCCGGTCCTATAAAATACCAAATTAGGCTGCTGGTAATTGCTATAAGTATCACCACCGGAACAAAAATGGAAGCAATTCTATCGGCTGTTTTCTGCACAGGTGCTTTACTGCCCTGGGCATTTTTTACCATCTCAATAATTTGCGAAAGCATGGTGTCTTTACCCACTTTTTCCGCTTTCATCTTAAAACTGCCTGTTTTATTGATGGTAGCACCAATTACCCTGCCGCCCTTTGTTTTTTCAACAGGTATAGATTCTCCGGTAATCATACTTTCATCAATAATTGATTCGCCATCAGTTACCACTCCATCAACTGGTATTTTTTCGCCCGGGCGAATGATGAGGATATCTCCCTTTTGAACTTCTTCAATGGGTATTTCAATTTCTTTGTGGTTTCTTAAAACGCGGGCTGTTTTTACTTTCAATCCCATTAACTTTTTAATGGAATCAGAGGTTCTTGATTTTGCTTTTTCTTCAAAATAACGGCCCAATAAAATTAGTGATATAATAACTGTTGCCGCTTCGAAATACACATGTGGTTGTAAGCCTTTGGAAAGTAAATACTCCGGGAAAACGGTATTAAATGTACTAAACAAAAAAGCAGCCCCTGTACCTAATGCTACCAATGTGTCCATATTGGTAGATTTGTTTTTGGCTTGTTTCCATGCAATAACAAAAAATCCCCGCCCAAACCAAACAATTACAGGCAGGGTTAAAAGCATCATCATCCAGTTAGCATAAGGTATTTTTGGGAAAAACATGGCAATTACAAAAACCGGAATGGCAAATGCAATTGAATAAAAAGCACGTTGTTTTGCTTTTTTTAATTTTAATTTTTCTTTTGCTTCCAGTTCGGAAACATTATCGGTGTTTTTATCTATAATAAGTTTATAACCAATATCATTTACTGCTTTTACCATTTCGGAGGGTGAGACGGTGTTTTCGTCAAAATCGACCAGTACACTTGCATTAGCATAATTAACATTGGCCTGTTTTATGCCTTGTAATGAAGAAAGCATACTCTCTACACTTTTTGCGCATGAAGCGCAACTCATCCCTTCAACCTGGTATGTTTCTTTTTTGATGCTCATGTATTAATATTTATATTTTTTCTGCACTATACCCTGCTTGATTAAAGGCTTCCTGAACTTTAGCAATAATTTCTTTTTCACTAAGTGTATTTGCTTCAATGGTTAATATTTTATCATTGTGCGTTAAATCAACATCCCACGAATTTATGGCATCTATTTGATTTAAAAAAGGCCTTACTGAGTTTTTGCAACCTTCACATTTTAAGTTTGTTTTGAATTTTAGTGTATTCATAATGGAATTATTTTTCGTTTTCTTGTTTATAAGCGTTATAAATTCCTTCTTCCTTCACACGAATATATTTTGGTTAAACTACTTAATATTTGAATGTTATATTTTTCT
>CAZSIC010000141.1:0-7391 GCA_964606845.1 uncultured Bacteroidales bacterium | reverse complement strand
AATCGAAAGTTTGCTCTATTAAATCTATGTATTTAATTTTCACCGCATAAAAATTTTAACTGATTAATAAAAAGCAAAATAAATATTTTTATTGATATAAATTCTTACAATTTGGTATGAATTTAATATTTACATTTATTATTTTCAACCTGAATCTTTATAAAAAACAAAAGCCGCTAATTTAGCGGCTTTCAAGATCATGAAAAAACTTTTAATAATATAAAATCCAGGCTTGTAACTCTTTTTCCTGG
This sequence comes from uncultured Bacteroidales bacterium, assembly GCA_964606845.1. GTDB lineage: Bacteria > Bacteroidota > Bacteroidia > Bacteroidales > UBA12077 > UBA12077. The sequence continues at coordinate 7,140 of CAZSIC010000141.1, read as the reverse complement.
GTTAAAAACCGATATTCAGCCAGGGCTTTTCTTTTGTCTACAAATGCATTATAGCTTACGGCATGCATTCCATTCCTTTCTGCCAGCTTTTCGGCATTATATCCTTGCTTTTTCAGGTCTTCAAGAAAGCTGTCGGCATACTTTTCGTTTTTAAAACTACCTGCAATGATATAATATTTTTTTTGTGCTGGTTGTGCAGATTTTGTTTCTTGTTTGGTTGGGTTTGCTTCTTTTTCGGTTTCTTTAGTTTGCTCTTTGGTATCTTTTTCTTCTGTCGGCTTAGCAGTTTGTTCTTGTGTAGGTTTTTCTTTCTTTTGAGCAATCTCTGTTTTTGCTTTTTGAGGAGCTTTATCTTTTTTAAAGATCGTTTCAATTTTATCAATATTAATTAAAGCAAAGACAAAAAGCACAGCAATGGGCACACCTATTGCTATAGTTAAAACAAGGCTTTTGTTTAATGGCTCTTTTTGTTTTTTATAGCTGCTAACCTTGGTTTCTTTTTTGGGTGTTTTTGGCTTAACGGGTTCTTCTTTTTCGGGCGTAAATTCTTTGACTTTTGATTCTTTTTCGGGTTCTTCTTTTTTGGGTTCTGTTTTCTTTTCAGGTTCTTTTTTTACCTCCTCTTCAGGTTTTTTAGCTTTAGCAGGAGGTGTTTTAGCAGTTGTTTTTTTTGTTGGTTCCTTTTCTGCAGCGGGAGTTGTTTTTTTCTCTTCTTTGGGGCTTTCAGCTTTCTCTTCTTTAGCAACTGTTATAAACTGAACCTTGCCCTGCTTGTCAATAATAAATTTACCAAAATCTTTAATTTCGAAAGGTTTTTCATTATCCAGCTCGCTTTTTACGCTTTCGATAAATTCTTTGATTTTCTCCGCAGCTTGTTCTTTGGTTGTATCTTCTTTTTTAATGATGTGTTTTTCCAGCAACTCATCATTAAATTTTAAGAAAGGGCTAAAATAAATATCTTTTAGCTTCTCTTCTAAGTTTTTGGCATCTTTACTTTTAGACGTTGCCCGAACCAGAAAAGCACCGAAATTAGGAACAATAACCCTATTGTTTGTAGCCAATAATTCCTGAATATAGGTTGCAATCATAACCAAATTTTTTAAGTTGTTAGCTTTTAATGGTATAAAAGTATAAATTTTAATGTAAAATTAGAAATGTTGATTCAATTAAGTTTATAAGAGGGCTTTAAAAAATTAAATTAAGAAGGATTAATTCCTGGAAAAAGCATTGTTAATCGCTGCAAAAAGATTATCAATATCAATGGGTTTATCAATATAATTATCGCATCCTGCATTAAGACATTTCTGCTTTTCTTCGTCGTGGGTAAATGTTGATTGCCCGATAATTTTAAGATTTTGTCTTAGTTTTTTTATTTCTTTTGCTGCTTCATACCCATCCATATTGGGCATTTTTAAATCCATAATTACAAGATCCACTTTGTTTTTTAAACAGATTTCAACTGCTTCTTTTCCATCTTTTGCCCAAATTAATGTTGCTTTAGTGGATTTAAGCAACTCCTCAAGATAAGTGTAATTTGAATCTTTATCTTCGGCAATTAAAAACACCTTGTCTTTCCAGTCGAAAGTGTTTAACATTTTTGGGTCCTGAGTTTTTGTTTTATCAGTATCAGGCTCCAATGGCAGAGTAAAGTAAATGTTAGTGCCCTGATCAGGCGTAGACTGAGCCCAAATATCTCCACCCAGGTGGTGTACAATTTTTTTGGCAATGGTTAATCCCAGCCCGGTACCCCCATACTCGCGGGTAAACGACTCATCTAACTGTCTGAACAGGTCATAGATCATTTCAAATTTGTCGTTTGAAATACCTATTCCCGAGTCAATAACATAAAATTGAATTTTATTTTCGTTTTCAACTACAGAGTAGCCAAACTCAACAAAACCCTGCTGGGTAAATTTAACAGCATTTTCAATTATGTTAAATAATACCTGTTTTAAGCGGATAGTATCTGTTGTAAAAGCAAAGTCTTTATTTCTTACACTTCTGTTAAAAGAAAGCTGAATGTCTTTTTTAAGGTCTTGTTCTATTTTTACACTAAATGACACATACAAATCCAGTAAAAGTTTGTTGATATAACATTTCGAGTAATTTATTTCGAACTTCCCGGATTGTATTTTAGAAATATCAATCACATCATCAATTAGCTTAAGCAGGTTTTGACTGTTTTCGTTGATTAAGTTATTAAGTTTAATCTTTTCATCGTAAGGCAAATCTTCATCGAGCAATAAGCTGGAAAATCCGATGATAGCATTCATGGGTGTTCGAATTTCGTGAGACAGGTTTGCCAGAAATGCCGTTTTTAAACGGTTCGATTCTTCGGCCTGTTCTTTAGCAAACAACAACTCTTTTTCACTTTTCTTGCGGTCAGATATGTCTTCGGCAATGATGATGAAATGGGTGATTTCATTTTTATTATTTTTAACAGGAGAGATGGATGCCAGCTCCCAGTATATTTCACCATTTTTTTTGCGGTTTTGTATTTCTCCCTGCCAGTCTTTACCCTGCGAAACAGTAGTCATGATATCTTTGTAAATAGATTTAGTTGGCTCCGAATCGCTTAAAATGCCAACTTTTTGGCCAAGGACTTCTTCGGGAGTATAGCCGGTAAACTGAGTAAAAACCGGATTTACATATTCTATTTGCCCTTTAAGGTTTGTTATGATAACGCAAACCGGCGAATGCTGAATGGCGTTGGATAATTTTTTTAGTTCATATTCTGTTTTTTTCTTTTGGGTAATATCCAATGAAATACCTCCAATTTTCCAGGTATTGTCTGCGGCTCTGAATCTGAATTTATGTGTTTGATAAGTAATAAGCCGGCCTGTTTTATCGGGCAGCTGATCTTCTACAACCAACACTTCTCCGTTAATTACACGCTTATCTTCTTTAATTACGCGTTGGGCATATTCTTCCGGGAAAATTTCCTTTGGGGTTTTGTTCTGGCATCTTTCTTTGGAAAATACAGCATCCATGTATTTGTTCATATATACCGAACGTAGATCTTCATCTTTAATAAAAACACCTAACGGTAAATTATCCATAAATATGGAAAATTGTTGTTCAGTTCTTCGCAATGTTTCCTCAATTTCAACACGTTTGGTGAGGTCTTTAAAATCTTCGATAATGCCCAGGATTTCTCCGTTTTGTCCTTTAAAGGCTACGCAAGTTAAGATACCCGGAATAATTTTCCCATTTTTATTTCTTTTTTTGATATCCTGCTCAACCCGCTCCTCACCATTTTTTACCAGGTTAAGGGGGCAATCGGCCGTATGGCAATAAGGACCGGGAAAAACATTATAACATTTCTTTTTCTCGGCATCTTCTTTTCTTATTCCCGATATCATTGTAAATGTCCTGTTAACACGAAGAATGGTAAAATCCTTATCGATTAGCCGCATACTGTTGCCGGTAGTATTAAAAATTTGATTCAACTCAGCATTGGTATCAATAATCTCTTTTGTTTTTTTTGCCAGCCGCTTATCAATACTGTCTTGTAAATTAAAAAACTTGCGAAGGAGTATATTGAATGAAAAGTGAAGAATTAAAAACGTAGCGCCTAAAATAAAAAGGATAATTAATAAAGAGCGGTAAACAGTGGCGAGGTATGCATTATGAAGCCTTGAGATATCTTTTAAAAAAATTACGCCAACAAATCCATCATCTTTAAAACTGTTTTGTACCTCAACAACATCAACAAAATAATGTTTATCCTGATATTTTATTTTACCTTTTTCAAAAGCAGTAATTTCGTCTGAAATGGTTTTAAAAAAATCATTGTTAAACAAAGAGTGAATAATGATATTTTCTTTGCGGGGCGAGCCGGCAAAATAATGCCTGAGGTTTTCTGATATTTTATGGGTATCGAACAAGCTTGCAATAATAACATCGTGTTCTTTAGAAACATTTTCTACTATTTCGTTTTCACGGATTCCGAATTCGACACATCCAATATAATCGCCCTGATAAACGATGGGTTCAATGATTTTATAAAATAGCTGGGCATCATAAAACTCAAAGGCCGACCTTTTTGTTTGTTTCTTATTAACTTCTGTAACCAGCGATAAAGGTGCAGCCGTATTATTTTGTTCGCTGGGGCCGGTTTCCATATTTAATGCCAGCGAATTGTTTTGATAATAGAAGTTTAATACAAAATGATAAGGGTCTTCGCTTTTTAATACAGAGTAATAAGGAAATACCTTTTTGTATAAATCATCGATCTGTTGGTATTTAAATTTTTCTTTTATTTCAGGATTGTTAACAAAAAATTGAATTTTTTCACGATAAATTCGATTCGTGTTATAAAGTAAATGCTTTATCTCAACTGCTGTAATTTCACTGTCCTTTTGGATTTGCCAGTCGAGGTATTGCCTGTGGTTTTTAAGGCTTAGGTAAAAATAAATTGAACATAAAATCAGTAGCACAAAAATTACGGCTATGATTGTTCTGTTTTTTAATTTCTTTTCAAATTCCATTAAGTGTGTATAGCTCCTTTATTAAAACACAAGTAACAAATAAAGTAAAAAAATTTTGAACTTAAAAATTACGGTTGACAGGTTTGTAAACTTTTTGTTAATAACCCGAACAATATTAGATAAATGGATTGTTAATAACTTTGATAAATGATAAAACAAAGGATATTGTGTTATAATTATTGAATTTGTAATTTTAGATGGCTTATGATAAGGAAAAAGGTGATAAAATATTATGTTGCTATTTTAAGTTTATTATTGATGAGTCTTGCCCTTTGCGGGCAGGATGATACAAATAATCCAGTTTCGATTGCCATTAAACCTCAATACGGATTTATCCTTCCACATTCGAGTAAAGTAGAGCATCTTACCCATACCAATCCTTTTGGCATTGAGTTGGAATATGCCTGGCTTATGTTAAAAGATAAAAACTGGCAACAGTGTAATTGTTATTCAAAAATGGGATTTTCTTTGCTGTATGTTAACTATGCAAATCCAGATGTAGTGGGCAGTTCCTATAATATAACAAGCTATGCAGAACCCTTTTTATGGCGCACTGATAAATTGTTATTTTCGGCAAGAATGGGCGTTGGAGTTAGTTTTTTAGATAAAATTTATGATGAGCAGCATAATCCTGAAAATCAATTTTTTTCAACAACTGTAAGTTTTATTACGTATATAGATGTTAATATCTATTTTGAGCTGACCCAAAAAATGTTTTTAATGGCTTTTGCCAAATATTGTCATATCTCCAATGGTGGAGTAAAAGACCCAAACTATGGAATGAATTTTCCTACCTTTGGGTTGGGTATTGATTACTATCCCGGTGGTGAATTCCAGTTTAAAGATAAGGAAAAAGAGGGTTTTACACCCGAATTTTTTTATGGTATTTATCCTTTTGGAACCATCGAATCGGTTTCGGCCGATACGGAAAATCCTGAAAAATCAATTTTAGTAACAGGTATATACGGAATTGCCGGACGAACTGTGAGCAAATTAAATGGATTTAGCATTGGACTGGATTATATTTATGATGGTGCAAAAAAGGAAAAACTTGCAAGGGCAGGAATAACTAAAGATCATCAGCAAGTATCTTTTCTGTTAGGGCATCACTTGCAATTTGGAAAATTCGATTTTTCACAACACTGGGGTACTTACCTTTATGCTCCCGATAAGCCACGTAATTTTTTTCAACGTTATAGCCTATCGTTCCGTTTTACAGAACATTTGTCCGGAGGCGTTACGCTGAAAGCCCATGGCGATGCTGCCGATAATTTCAATGTGTTAATTGGTGTGGTTTTTTAAATAATACCCCTTTTGCTAAATTTGTATGTTGTTAATTCATAAAAAAGGAATCATGATAAAGGATACACTTACAAAAGAACAGGTAAAAAAGGTAAAACAGTTTCAGCGAAACGAAATTACCGAGTACCATATCTATTCAAAGTTATCGCGAAAAATAAACAATAAAAAGAATGCAGAAACTTTACTACGTATTGGAGAAGATGAATTAAAACATTATGAGTTTTGGAAAAAATACAGCGGAGCAGAGGTAAAGCCCAACCATTGGAAAATTTTCAAATTTTACTGGATTTCGCGGATTCTGGGAATAACATTTGGCATAAAATTGATGGAGAAAGGAGAAGAAGGAGCCCAGAAAGAATATGAGAAAGCCTGCGAATACATTCCCGAAGCCAGAGACATTGTTATTGATGAAGATCAACACGAAGATGAATTAATTGATTTGGTGAAGGAGAAGAAACTCGATTATGTGGGTTCTATTGTATTAGGCCTGAATGATGCATTGGTTGAGCTTACCGGCACACTGGCCGGACTGACTTTTGCCTTACAAAATACACGCCTTATTGCTGTTGCAGGATTAATTACCGGAATTGCTGCTTCTTTTTCTATGGCTGCTTCAGAATACCTTTCTACCAAATCTGAAGGCAATGGAGCTAATGCCCTGGTATCATCTATTTATACCGGACTGGCATACATTGGCACGGTAGTTATTTTAATTCTGCCCTATTTGTTATTTACCAACTATTTTTTTTGTTTAGGAATGACGCTGGCTTTTGCTATCCTGGTGATTTTATTTTTTAACTACTACATCGCCATTGCCAAAAACCTGAATTTTAAGAAACGGTTCTGGGAAATGTTTACCATTAGCATGGGTGTGGCAGCCTTTACTTTTGGAATAGGCTATGTAATCAGAATATTTTTAGGAGTGGATGTTTAAAGATTGATGCAAGTGGGTAAATATTTTTAACCAAAAATCAAACTGGCTAAAAAAATATTATTTATATAATCTTTTTAAAAGCCAGGATTGGCCTGGCGGTTAAGTCATTTTTAGTCAGCGGATGACTATAAATTCAGTTTTTGTTGTGGGATAAAAATGAGCTGCTTTTAACCGGCAAATCATCCGCTGACTGATGAAATGGTATGCTTATCCAGGTTTTCCACGCCCGGTTTAAAGTAAGAAAAACAATCGTATTTTGCCTTTTTATAAAATATTGTTAATTTTAAACAGCAAAGCGATGTGAGGAATAATTTTTTCCAGGAGTGGGGTTAAAAGTAAAAATTGTATTTTTATAAAGGAGTTGAACAAAACCGCCTTTAGGCGGTAATTCCTTGATATTTATTACCTTTCCGT
>CAZSIC010000140.1:0-7640 GCA_964606845.1 uncultured Bacteroidales bacterium | reverse complement strand
GGTGTAAGCCAGTAACCACGCAAAAATAATTACAGGAATCCCTGTAGCCAGAGCAAATACAACCGGCAAATATAATCCCGAAGCACTGCTTATGGTCATTGGAATTAGCATGCCAAAATAAAGCACGCCACTGTAAGGGCAAAAAGCAAGCGCAAATACAATTCCTAATAATAAAACCTCCCAGTAGTTGCTTGTTCCATTTTCCTGGAATCGTTTGGTTAAACCACTCATTCCCGGGAACTTTATTTTAATGATATCGAGCATAAAGAGTCCGATAACTATTAACAACGGGCCTATAATTTTTTCGCCATACTGCTGAAACCATCCGGATACTTTAAACTGATCGGCACCAACAAATATGATTACCGCAATCAGTGTATATGATATTGCACGCCCCAACGTGTAAACCAGTCCATTGATAAAAACTTTTTTCTGGTGTTCAACATCTTTACTAATAAAGCCAATTGCGGTAATATTAGTAGCAAGCGGGCAGGGACTGATGGCTGTCATCAGCCCGAGCACAAATGCTGAAAGTATGGGCAATGAGCTATTGCTCATTAAATTACTTAAAAACTCTTCCATATTATAATAACGGGTCTATTTTTCCTTTAATAATTTGCTTTAACTTCTCAGGGTTTCGTGTATTCATAAAACCTTCGGCAGTAATGTCAATTTTTTTATCTCCTTTAACAATAACTAAAGTTTGCCCGGATATTCCTAATTTATTCCCTTTTTGTTTACCATCTGCTTTTTCAAGGTTAAATGCGTCAAAAATAACATCATCACCATATAATTCGTATACAATATCTCGCGTAAAATTTTCTACATTTGTACAGGTAACACACCTTCGGCTATAATGGAAATAGAATACTTCTACATTTTCTGCTTTAACGGTTGTTTCTTCTTTCTCATTTTTATTGGCTTGTGCCGTGCACGAAAAGTTCATGCTCAAGGCAACAATGGCAATGATTAAAAAATGCATTCGTTTCATAGTTTATTGATTTTTAGTGATTAATTCTTTTAAATTGGCTGTTGAAGGTACACGTCCTGAAAAAACTACCTTTTCGTTAATAACTAATCCAGGAGTGTTCATCACACCATAATTCATAATTTTCATTATATCTTCTTCTTTGGAGATATTGGCCTCAATATTTAATTCTGCTACAATTTCTCTTGTGGCTTTCTCCAGGGTCTTGCACTTAGGGCAACCTGTCCCTAAAACTTTTATTTCCATAGTAGTTATTATTTTAGTTGTTTGTGTTTCGTAAAATTGCGAACAAAGATAAAATATAAATTAAATTTCCAAAAATATTTTGAAATATTTTTTAGCTTCTTCCCATTTCTCTTTGTCCAGACAATATTTAATTTTGGGTCTTTCAATCTCTCCCTGTATTAATCCGGCATTTTTTAATTCTTTTAAATGCTGCGATAAAGTTGATTTGGCAATGGGCAGAATATTGGTTAAATCACCACTGTAACAACACGATTGTTTTCCTAAATGCTCTAAAATATAAACCCTTACAGGGTGCGACATGGCTTTGGCATATCTTGCCAGCTTTTTTTGATGTTCTGTAAAAATTACTATTTCTTCCATTTTGTTATTCGTTAATTTGCGAACAAAAATACAAAAAGTATTTGATTTTTTAGGTTGGTTAATTCATTGTATGCTTTCAAAAACTAAGGATAAAAATTAATTCAATGATCGCAATACCATAATCATTTATAACATACTGTTTGTAAGTGTGTTAGTTGATTTTTTGAAAAAATTGTATGGATGCCTGATTCTTAACAACTTAATAAAAGTTATCAACAAAGTGGTAAAAAATGGGAGAAAGTGGTATATTGTGGTAAAATTTTATATATTTTTACAAGTTAATTAAGATGTTTTATTTATGACAACGTTTATAGGCGATTATAATTGCAGAGTAGATGAAAAGGGCAGGGTTACTTTCCCGTCATCGCTTAAGAAGCAGATGGATGCTGCTTCGCAGAATCGCTTTGTGGTTAAAAAAGACATCTTCGAACAATGCTTGGTTTTTTATCCCATCGAAGAATGGGAACGGCAAAATGCAATCATCAGAAGCAAAATTAATCCTTATAATAAGGAACATAATAAATTTTTAAGAAATTTTTACAAGGGTTCAGCAGAGATTGTTCTCGACAGTAACAATCGGCTTTTAATTCCCAAGCGACTGCTTGAACTTGCAGAAATCTCTAAGGAAGCAATTTTAGCCGGCCAGTATGGCAAAATTGAAATTTGGTCGAAAGAACTGTATGAGGCAGCTGAAGAAAGCCACGATGATTTTGCAGCTTTAGCTGAAAAAATAATGGGAGGAAATTTAAATCCGGAAAATGATTAAAAAATGGATTATCATACGCCAGTATTGCTTAAAGAGAGTATTGAGGGTTTGCAAATCAAACCACAGGGGATTTATGTCGATGTTACTTTTGGAGGCGGAGGCCATTCACGTGAAATATTAAAAAAATTAAACAAAGGAAAACTGGTTGCATTCGACCAGGATGATGATGCACTGCAAAACCTTATAGATGATGACAGATTTATTTTTGTGAATCACAATTTCAGGTTTTTAAAAAATTTCCTTAAATATCATGGTTTTGAAACGGTTGACGGCATTTTAGCCGATCTGGGCGTTTCATCGCATCATTTCGACCAGCCTGAAAGAGGTTTTTCTTTCAGGCATGATGGCGAACTGGACATGAGAATGAACCGTAGCGCCAAAGTTTCTGCCAAAGATATCATTAATCAATATACGGAGCAGGAACTGGCAAAAATATTTTGGGAGTACGGTGAATTAAAAAACAGTCGCAAACTGGCAAAAATTATTGTCGAAAAAAGAGCTGATAAGGAAATAAACACCATTAAATCGTTTACCGATTTGCTAATGCCTTTGATTCCAAGACATACCGAGCATAAGTTTTTGGCCAAAATTTTTCAGGCATTACGCATTGAAGTAAACCGGGAAATGGAGTTTTTAAAAGAGATGCTGTTACAAACAGCTGATGTCATAAAACCTGGCGGCAGGCTGGTAGTAATTACTTACCATTCGTTGGAAGACCGGTTGGTTAAAAATTTTATTAAAAACGGAAAATTTGAAGGCGAAGCAGAAAAAGATTTTTATGGAAAAGTTGACGTGCCTTTTAAAGCAATAAACCGAAAAATTATAACTCCTGACGAAAAAGAGATAGCAGAAAATAACAGGGCGCGAAGTGCTAAATTAAGAATTGCAGAAAAGTTATGATAAAAGATGATGAGAAACATGTAGAGTTTATTGATGAGAAACAAGAGCGTAAAGAACATAAGTTCGGCTCGATAAAAGATTTTCTCGATGGTTCGCTTATTGCCAATGATTTTGTAGTAAGACAACTACCCTACATCATTTTTTTGGTGCTTTTAGCATTTATTTATATAGGTAACCGCTATCATGCCGAAAAGGTAGTAAGAAAAAATGCTGAATTACAAAAAGAAATTAATGAATTAAGGGCAGAGGCTATTACTACATCATCTGAGTTAATGTTTATAAGCAAACAATCAGAGGTTGTAAAGCTGGTAAAAAAACGAAAGCTCGAATTAGAGGAATCGATTGAGCCACCACAAAAAATTGTCATCAAAGAATAAAAAAATAGTGAAATAAAAGAATTTATGTCGCTAAAAAAAGAAATAGTATGGAGAGTAGGTGTAGTATATATATTTATACTTGCCTTTGCCATGCTTATTGTTGGCAAAATTCTTTATTTACAATTTATTGATGCCAATACCTGGATTGAGAAAGCACAAAAACTAACCTTAAAAGATATTACTGTTGAGTCGAACCGTGGAGATATTTTAGCTGCTGACGGCAGACTGCTTGCCAGTTCGATACCTTATTATGAAATACGGATGGATACACGCAGCACCGGAATGGACAACCGCACCTTTGAAAAAAACATTGACGCTCTTTCTATCCGTTTATCTCAACTTTTTAAGGATAAATCTGCATCTGCCTATAAAAGAGAATTGGTAAATGCAAGAAAAAATGGTGAGCGTTTTCATTTGATTAAACGCAGGGTAAATTATAATCAACTGAAAGAACTTGAAACTTTTCCTATTTTCCGCCTTGGAAGATATAAAGGAGGATTTATTGCTTTGCAAACCAACATAAGGATACAACCTCATGTAAACCTGGCTTCGCGAACCATTGGTTATACCACAAAAGGATTAGGAGGAAATATTGTGGGTATTGAAGGTGCATACGACAAAGATTTAAAAGGTGTTGAAGGAGTCCGCCTAATGCAACGCATACAAGGAAATGTCTGGATGCCTGTAAACGATGGAAATGAAGTGGAACCCAAAGATGGAATGGATGTAGTTACAACCATTGATGTTAACGTACAGGACGTAGCTACCAATGCATTGCTTAAACAGCTTTTAAAACATGAGGCAGACCATGGAACAGCAGTTTTAATGGAAGTAACAACAGGTGAAATAAAAGCAATTGTTAATTTACAAAGAAACAGCAGCGGACAGTACAAAGAAACGTATAACTACGCTATTGGCGAAAGTACAGAGCCGGGGTCAACATTTAAACTGGCATCGATAATTGCTGCACTCGAAGATGGTTATGTTGATTTAAACGATACCATTGATACAGGCAAAGGCGAAATTCAATATTACGATAAAAAGCTAACCGATTCAAAAACGGGAGGCTACGGTAAACTAACTGTAAAAGAAATATTTGAAGTTTCATCCAACGTGGGAATTTCAAAAATTATTACCAAAAATTACACAGGCAGAGAAGAGAAATTTATCAACCGGCTTTACCGGATGAATCTTAATAATAAACTGGGTTTGGATATCAAAGGCGAGGGAAGCCCTGAAATAAAATATCCCGGAGATAAGTATTGGTCTGGCGTATCTTTACCGATGATGTCAATTGGTTATGAGATACGATTAACACCATTACAAGTCCTTACTTTTTATAATGCCATTGCCAACAATGGGAAAATGGTTAAACCCAAATTTGTAAAAACATTAATGTATCATGGAAACGTAATTAAAAAAATTGATACCGATGTAATAAATCCTTCCGTTTGTTCAAAAGCTACTTTACATAAAGTAAAAAAAATGCTGGAAGGAGTAGTTGAAAACGGAACTGCATCCAATATAAAAAACAAAAATTATAAGATTGCCGGAAAAACAGGTACAGCACAAATTGCTAACATAGAGTCTGGATATTCAGATAAATCAAAATTGAGTTATCAGGCATCGTTTGTAGGTTATTTTCCTGCAGACAATCCTAAATACTCATGTATCGTAGTTGTTAATTCGCCATCTAGAAATATTTATTATGGGAATTTAGTTGCAGGGCCTGTATTTAAAGAAATTGCTGATAAGGTGTATGCAACAAGCTTTGATATGCATGGGAAAAAACTGGCCGATATTAGCGATGATGTGAAAGTACCTTATACAAAACACAGCTATAAATACGAGTTGGATTATGTTTTAAGATCTTTAGGCATTCATGTTTTAGATGATGATGTAGATTCTGACTGGGTATTAACCACAAAAAAAGATTCGTGTGTAAAATTATCGAACCGTTTTATCGACCAGCAATTGATGCCCAATGTAGCAGGCATGGGTGTAAAAGATGCTGTTTTTATACTCGAAAATTTAGGCTTTGAGGTTGAAATACAAGGAAGAGGAACAGTGTTGAGGCAATCGATACGGCCGGGATCAAAAATAACTGAAGGGCAAACTGTTGTCCTTGAAATGTCGATACAATAAAATTAAAGATTAGAGTGAAAACGTTAAACGACATATTAAAAGAAGTTAAAATCATTAAAAAAGCAGGAAATACGAATATTCCTGTACGTAAAATTATTTTCGACTCACGAAAAGTTATTCCAAAAAGCTTGTTTGTTGCCGTTAAAGGAACACAAGCCGATGGGCATAGCTATATTAACCAGGCCATTGAAAAAGGCGCCGTTGCCATAATATGCGAAAAGTTACCAGAAAATTTAATTGAAGGTAAAGCTTATGTTGTTGTAAAAAATTCAGCCGAAACATTGGGTAAGGTAGCTTCGGCTTTTTACAATGATCCTTCAACAAAAATAAAATTAGTAGGTATTACAGGAACCAATGGAAAAACAACTACTGTTACTTTGCTTTATAACCTGGTTCGTAAGCTTGGTTTTAAAGCCGGATTGTTATCTACCGTTCGTAATTATATTGATGATAAAGTAATTGAAGCTACACATACCACGCCCGATGCAGTTCAAATTAACCGGTTGCTGGATAAGATGGTACAATCAGGCTGTAATTATTGTTTTATAGAGGTAAGCTCTCATGCTGTAGACCAAAACAGAATTGCCGGCCTGGAGTTTGCTGGCGCTGTATTTACCAATATCACCCACGACCATCTTGATTATCACAAAACATTTGCTGATTACATTAAAGCAAAGAAAAAGTTTTTCGATGGACTGAAACCAGGAAGTTTTGCCCTCATTAATGTTGACGATAAAAACGGGCATATAATGACTCAAAATACAAATGCAAAAATAAAAACATACGGTATAAAAACTGCTGCTGATTTTAAGGCTAAAATCATTGAAAACCATTTTGAGGGTTCATTATTAAGGATTGATAATACAGATGTTTGGACTTACTTTGTGGGCACATTCAATGCCTATAACCTGTTAAGTGCTTATGCTGCGGCTTCGATGCTTGGCTTAAGCAAGCCAGAAACTTTAACTACTTTAAGCCAAATGAAACCAGTCGAGGGACGGTTTGAAACTTTCCGTTCTCAACATGGCATTACAGCTATTGTCGATTACGCTCATACGCCAGATGCGCTTGTTAATGTGTTGAATGCTATCAACCAGATTCGAAAAAATGAGCAGGATTTAATTACCGTTGTTGGAGCTGGTGGTAACAGAGACAAAACAAAACGCCCTGAAATGGCAAAAATTGCTGCAACAAACAGCAGCAAAGTGATTTTAACCTCGGACAACCCGAGAACCGAAGATCCGAATTCAATTATTGAAGATATGAAATCGGGATTAGAAAATGAGGACAGAAAAAAAACAATTGCTATAAGTGACAGAAAAGAAGCGATACGTACAGCCTGCCTTATGGCAAAAAAAGATGATATAATCCTGATTGCAGGCAAGGGACACGAAACATACCAGGAAGTAAACGGAGTAAAGCATCATTTTGATGACAGAGAAATCATTAAGCAAACTTTTAACGAAATCTATAATTAAAAAAAATTATGCTTTATTATCTTTTTTCATATTTAGATCAATTCGACTTCCCGGGTGCGGGAATGTTCCAGTATATCTCATTCCGGTCGGCAATGACCGTAATTTCTTCTTTAATCATTTCCTTAATTTTCGGGAAGCGAATTATTAATTTCTTAAGAAAAAAACAGATCGGTGAAGAAATCCGCGATTTAGGGCTCGAAGGGCAGATGCAAAAAAAAGGCACACCCACCATGGGAGGTATAATTATTCTTGCTTCAATTATAATTCCCACCTTGTTGTTTGGCGACTTACAAAATGTGTATGTTATATTAATGCTGGTTACAACTATATGGCTGGGCACAATAGGATTTCTTGATGACTATATCAAAACATTTCTAAAA
>CAZSIC010000139.1:0-7713 GCA_964606845.1 uncultured Bacteroidales bacterium | reverse complement strand
AAGCAATGAGCTCAGCGAAGCTAATCTATATTTATTGATTATCAGCAGATTGCTTCACTCGATCCTCGTTCACAATGACTTTTTTCTAACTTTTTGAACACCCTCTTTAATATATATCATTCTAAACCAGTAACTTTGCTGCATTTATAGCCGATTCATAATTGGGCTCTTCGCCAATTTCAGGCACATATTCAACGTATTTAACGGTATTTTCTTTATCAATTACGATAACACCACGCGCAATTAACCTTAACTCTTCGATTAAAAATCCATATTTTGAAGAAAAATCCAAATCTTTATGATCTGACAACGTAATTAAATTATCTATTCCTTCAGCGCCACAAAACCTTTTTAATGCAAAAGGCAGGTCATTCGAAATAGCTAAAATTACAATATCATCACTCAATTTAGCAGCTTTCTCATTAAAGATATGATTTTGTTTAGAGCATACACCGGTATCAATCGACGGAAACAATGATAATATTTTTACTTTTCCATCGAAATCAGATAGCTTTACAGGTTCCAGGTTGTTGTTCAAAACCGTAAAATCTACTGCTTTATCATTTACTTTTATTTCTTTACCCAGTAATGTTACCGGGTTGCCTTTAAATGTTACTTTGTTTTTATTTTTTTCCATGTTTAAGCTGTTTGTATGATTAAAAAAAAACCTTACTTTTTTAACAATTAAAGTAAGGCTTTGTTTATGGTGTTTAGCTCTTTTTTTGCTGTTTAGGCTTTTTCTTGGGTGTTTTTTTAACACCTGAGGTAGGTGTAATTATAATTTCATCCTTTTCTTTATCATATTCTACTTTCAATACTTCGCCTTCTTTCATGGATGTTTTGATAATTACTTCAGCCATCGGGTCTTCAAGGTATTTCTGAATAGCACGTTTTAATGGCCTTGCACCGAAATTCACATCAAATCCTTTTTCTGTAATATAATCTTTAGCATCCTTACTAATTTCAATCGAATAGCCAAGATTTTCTACGCGCTTATAAAGTCCTTCTAATTCAATATCGATAATTTGATAAATATCTTCTTTAGTAAGTGAATTAAAGATTACAACATCATCCAGACGGTTTAAAAATTCTGGTGCAAACGAGCGTTTCAAAGCGTTTTGAATTACACTTTTAGTATGCTGACTGGCTGTTTCTTGTTTTGCCTTGGTTGCAAATCCTACACCTTGCCCAAAATCTTTAATCTGGCGGCTTCCGATATTGGAAGTCATGATAATGATTGTATTTCTAAAATCGACCCTTCTGCCCAGACTATCCGTAAGTTGCCCTTCATCCAACACCTGAAGCAATAAATGGAAGACATCAGGATGTGCTTTTTCAATTTCATCCAATAACACTACAGAATAAGGTTTTCTGCGAACTTTTTCAGTTAGCTGGCCGCCTTCTTCGTAGCCAATATATCCCGGAGGCGCTCCAACCAATCTTGATACGGAGAATTTTTCCATATATTCGCTCATATCCATCCGGATCAGATTATCAACACTATCGAAAAGGTAAAGTGCAAGAATTTTAGCCAATTGTGTTTTTCCCACTCCGGTAGGGCCAAGGAAAATAAATGAGCCGATTGGTTTGTTAGGATCTTTTAATCCTGCGCGGTTACGTTGTATTGATTTAACAATTTTACCGATGGCTTCATCCTGTCCAATAACATTCTTCTTTATTTCATCGCCCATTTTCATTAAACGAGAGCCTTCAGCCTGAGCAATTCGTTGTACCGGCACACCTGTCATCATAGCCACTACTTCAGCAACTTCATCTTCCGAAACGATTTCTCTGTTTTTTATCAGTTCTTTTTCCCAGTTTTCTTTCTCTTTTTCAAGATTATCGATGAGTTTCTTTTCAGAATCTCTGAAATTAGCCGCTTTTTCAAAGTTTTGGTTTTTTACGGCAGCTATTTTTTCAGTACGAATATCCTCGATCTGTTTTTCCAGTTCAATAATCTTGTTCGGAACAACAATATTTGATATATGTACCCTCGATCCTGATTCATCCAGTGCATCAATGGCTTTATCGGGTAAGTGGCGGTCGCTGATATAACGCATTGTTAATTTAACACAAGCTTGAATGGCGTCATCCGTATAGTTTACGTTGTGGTGGTCCTCATATCTTGCTTTGATATTATGCAGGATTTCAACCGTTTCTTCGTCAGAGGTAGGGTCAACCATTACTTTCTGGAAACGACGTTCTAAAGCACCGTCTTTTTCAATGTGTTGACGATATTCATCCAGCGTTGTTGCTCCAATACATTGAATTTCGCCACGTGCAAGTGCTGGTTTTAACATGTTGGCAGCATCGAGCGAACCCGTTGCTCCACCGGCACCAACAATGGTGTGAATTTCATCAATAAATAAAATGATATTGGTTGATTTGGAAAGCTCATTTAATATGGCTTTCATTCTTTCTTCAAATTGCCCGCGGTATTTTGTTCCGGCTACAATAGAGGCCAAATCAAGGGTTATTACCCTTTTATCAAACAAAACACGTGAAACTTTTCTTTGCACAATACGCAAAGCTAAGCCTTCAACAATTGCTGATTTTCCAACACCAGGCTCACCAATCAATACCGGATTATTTTTCTTTCTTCGGCTTAATATCTGTGCAAGTCTTTCAATTTCTCTTTCCCGGCCAACAATTGGATCCAAAGCATCATCATCTGCTGCTTTGGTTAAATCAATTCCAAAATTATCCAATACAGGAGTTTCAGATTTGGATTTTTGCCCAGGCTGAGAAGATCCCTGGCTTCCTCCTTTGCTCGAACCAAAAGGAATCTCGTTTTCCTCATCTTCGAAATCGGCTTTTGCTTCAGGAACAATGGATTCCATCTCTGTTCTTATGGTTTGGTAGTCAATATTTCTCTCTTCTAAAAACTGTGTTACTACACTATTTTCATCCTTTAAAATAGCTAATAGAAGATGTCCGGTATTAACGGTTGGACTGTTAAACGACCTGGCTTCAAGGTATACCAGCTTTAAAGCACGTTCGGCTGTTTTAAAAAGAGGGATATTGTCAGAATCAGAAAGTTTTAAATTTTCTTCCGATCTTATTCTTTGTTCGATTGATGTTTTTAATTCGGCTAAATTAATATGTAAATTTTCAAGCAGATTAATAGCAATCCCTTCGCCTTCGCGCAAAATACCCAGCAATAGATGCTCGGTTCCAATATAGGCATTACCAAGCCTTACCGCTTCTTCTTTGCTAAAGCTTAAAACATCTTTTATTCGTTGTGAAAATTTTGCATCCATAATATTTATATCAATAAAATAATATTCTACACCATTTATAAAAAAACAAAATTAATACATAACCATCTAAAATTAAAAGATAATCGTTTATTTCTACATAAATAGATATAAACAGTCCGTAAATAATTTTTTTTGGCAAATGTTAATTAAATATTAAAACAAATTCATTTTCAAGTTGTTCAGAAAAACAGAAAAATAACAGGTAACCCTTAACCAGCTTGATAAAGGTTATGAACAATTGGTTGTTGAAAAATCATAAATTATAACCTTAAAATATTCGTTTATAAACGCCTATTTTAGTATTTTTGTATGTTTTTAAAGCAAGACTCAAAAATTTAATTAAATACATTGATATATGGCAGAAGAAGAAAGAATTCTTAAGATTAATATCGAAGAGGAGATGAAATCGGCCTACATTGATTATTCAATGTCGGTGATCGTATCAAGGGCATTGCCAGACGTGCGTGATGGTTTTAAACCGGTACACCGCAGGGTATTATTTGGGATGTCGGACCTTGGGTTAACATCTAATAAATCGCATAAAAAATCGGCAAGAATTGTAGGAGAGGTGCTGGGTAAATATCACCCACATGGTGATTCATCTGTTTATGAAGCGATGGTTCGGATGGCGCAACCATGGTCGTTAAGATACCCTTTAGTTGACGGACAGGGAAATTTTGGCTCTGTTGATGGCGACAGCCCTGCAGCAATGAGGTATACAGAAGCAAAGTTGAAAAAAATTTCAGAAGAAATTTTACGGGATATTGATAAAAATACTGTTGACTTTCAACTTAATTTTGACGATTCGCTGGAAGAGCCAACGGTACTACCAACAAGAATTCCTAGCTTACTGATAAACGGGGCATCAGGAATTGCAGTGGGTATGGCTACCAATATGCCGCCCCATAATTTATCCGAAAGTATTGATGCTATCATTGCCTATATTGATAATAACGATATTGAAATCCCGGAGTTGATGAATTCTATTACAGCACCGGACTTTCCAACAGGAGGGATCATTTACGGCTACCAGGGCATTAAAGATGCCTTTGAAACCGGAAAAGGAAGAATTGTAATTCGCTCTAAAGTAGAAATTGAGACTGAGCCGAACGGAAGAGAAAAAATAATTGTTACCGAAATTCCTTACCTGGTAAACAAGGCAGAACTGATTAAAAAAACGGCCGAACTGGTAAATGACAAGAAAATTGATGGTATATCCAATATCAACGATGAGTCGGATAGAAATGGAATGCGAATTGTTTACGATATCCGCAAAGATGGCATTGCTAATGTAGTTTTAAATAAGCTTTACAAATATACACAACTGCAAACAGCATTTAATGTTAATAATATTGCTTTAGTTAAAGGAAGACCTAAAACATTAAACCTTAAGCAACTGATTCAGAACTTTGTAAATCATCGTCATGAAATTGTAACCAGGCGAACCAGGTATGAATTAGAGCAGGCAGAGAAAAAAGCACATATTCTTGAAGGATTATTAATTGCATTAGATCATCTCGATGAAGTTATTGCTTTAATCAGAGCTTCTCAAACTCCGGACGAAGCAAAAGAAGGATTGATGAGCAAGTTTGAGCTTTCCGAGGTACAAGCTAAAGCAATACTTGATATGAGATTGCAAAAACTAACTGGTTTAGAAAGAGGTAAGATTAAAGAAGAATATGCCGAATTGCAAAAATTAATCGAATATTTAAAATCAGTGTTGGATAATGAAGAACTTCGTATGCAAATCATTAAAGATGAGCTTTTACAGATAAAAGAAGTTTATGGAGATGACAGGAGGACAGAGATTGTTCCTGATGAAGGCGAATTTAATCCGGAAGATTTTTATGCTGATGAAGATATGGTTGTTACCATTTCACATCTGGGATATATTAAAAGAACGCCTGTTACTGATTTTAAAACGCAGCATAGGGGAGGTATAGGCTCTAAAGGAAGTACAACACGCGATGAAGACTTTCTTGAACACATGTTTATAGCATCGATGCATAATACCATGCTGTTTTTTACGGCTAAAGGAAGATGTTTCTGGCTAAAAGTTTATGAAATTCCCGAAGGTACAAGAAGCTCTAAAGGAAGAGCTATTCAAAACATGATTAATATAGAGCCTGAAGACAGGGTACAAGCATTTATCAATGTAAAAAGCCTTGATGACGAAGAGTATATTAAGAATAACTTTATCGTAATGTGTACCAAAAAAGGTGTGATTAAGAAAACACAACTGGAAGCTTATTCTCGCCCGAGGGTAAATGGTGTTAATGCTATAACGATTAAAGAAGGAGACCACCTGCTGGAAGCAAAACTAACCGACGGAGAAAGCGATATTATCCTGGCAACCAAAGAAGGAAAAGCCATTCGTTTCAATGAATCGAAAGTACGTTCTATTGGAAGAACCGGCTCGGGAGTGCGCGGAATCAATTTAAGTAAAAAAGACGACGAAGTGATAGGAATGGTTTGGGTAGAAGAATCGGACCATGAAATTCTTGTTGTTTCTGAGAAAGGATTTGGAAAACGCTCCGACATTGATGATTATAGGATTACCAACCGTGGTGGTAAGGGTGTTAAAACGCTAAATATAACCGAAAAAACAGGTAAAATGGTCGCCATTAAAGGAGTTAATGATGATATTGATTTAATGATCATTAACCGTTCGGGAATAACCATTAGAGTTGCAGTAAAAGATATCAGAGTTACAGGCCGTGCAACACAGGGTGTGCGACTAATTAATCTAAGAAATGATGATATGATTGCAGCTGTAGCCCAGGTAGAACAAGATGAAGATGAGATTATTGATGAAGTACTAGATAATACAGAGAATGAGGAAGATGGCGATTCTCAAGAATCATCTGAACAGGGAGATAAATAATAAAAGTAGCATTGAAAATTTGACATATAGTATAAATATTTTATTTTTGAGCAAAATTTTAAACACAAAACATGAAAACAATGAAACGTCTTAAAAAATTTTATCCAATTTTAATCGTATCTGCAATTGCTGTCATTGCAAGCAGTTGTGGTGGAAGCAAGACTCTTGTTTCGAATGCTCAACGATGGGCCGAAGAAGGAGTTAAGTTAGATACAGCAATAAAAGCCTTGAATGCAGCCGAAGAAGCCGAGGATACCAAAGACTGGGCTAAAACCTATTATGTAAAAGGATTAACTTATACAGCAATTGCTGAAAGTGATAATCCTGAATTTAGTAATATTAGCGAATATCCTTTATTTGATGCTTTTGATAACTTTGAAAAAGCCTATAATATGGAAGGCGGCAAAACATATCAGAGTTCAATAGATTTAACTCTTGTAAATCTTTCAGGGCAGGTAATTACTAAAGCTGTTGAAGCTTACCAGGCAGAGGATTATGAAAGTGCTTTCAAGTATTTTGAAAAATCGCTGGAAATAAAAGAAATGCCTGTTTTTGGTGGTGAAATTGATACTGCTATCATTTTTAATACTGCAATTACAGCTCAAAGAATCGAAAAATATGATGAAGCGATCAAATATTACCAAAAAGCGATTAAATATGGTTATGGCGAAGGTGATACATATGCTTTAATGGCTGATTGCTACAAAAGTAAAGGCGATACAGAAAAGTATGTTTCTACATTAAAGCAAGGATTTGAAAAATATCCTGGTAATCAATCACTTCTAGGTGCAATTATCAATTATTATTTATTAGAATCTGAAGAAGCCGAAGAAGCTTTTAAATATTTAAAACTTGCAAGAGAAGGTGATCCGGATAACCCACAATTTTATACAGCCGAAGCCCATTTATATGATAAGATGGGAGATAAAGAAAAAGCAAAAGAAAGATATAAAAAAGCCATAGAAATCGATCCGGAATTTTTCGAAGCTTACTATAATCTGGGAGTATTATATTTTAACGATGGTGTAGAGCTTACAGATAAAGCAAACCAGGAAACAGATAATAAAAAATATATGGTTGCTAAACAGCTTGCCGATGAAAAATTTGAAGAGGCGTTGCCTTATATTGAAAAAGCACATGAGTTGCAACCAGATGATAAGGGAATTATGTCTACATTAAGAACACTGTATTATAGATTAAATATGGAAGAAAAATATCAGGAGATTTCTTCAAAAATGGAACAAGAATAAAATTAAAAAGTAAACCTGCTTTCGGCAGGTAAAAAGGGAGGTATTATTAAATATCTCTCTTTCTTTTAAAAATTCCTATTTAACATAATATTAATTATAGGACATTTATATCAAAATCCGTAATACTACGTATTTAACATAAAATTAGATTTCGGATTACTTGTAGTCCGAAATCGTGTCAATTTTATGTTAAGGATTTTGATAATTATATTCTAATTAATTTCATTGAATTCTGTATTAGCCCCTTAAATCATCGGACAGAATTATAGATTAAAATCTGTACTTTTATGACGATGAAAAAAAGAACATTTACAAAAGA
>CAZSIC010000138.1:0-7845 GCA_964606845.1 uncultured Bacteroidales bacterium | reverse complement strand
ATTAAACCTATGTTAAATAATGTTAAATAATTCATTTCTAAGATTTCAAGAAGTTATATTTGCATTGTTATGCAAAAAAGAACACTTTGGATAATTACAGTAGTATTATCAATTACGCTTATAGGTTTAATAGTTGTCCAGGTTTACTGGATAAGGAATGCTATTGAAATTAAACAAGAACAGTTTAAGCAGCTGGTAAGTAACGGACTCGATAATATCGTTAAAGAAATAGAAAACCGTGAAATGGTTTATAAAGTAGTAAATGAGATTGAACCTCATGAAGATATTTCAGTAACCGGAACACCATCTGTAAATTATCGTTTTAACGAAATTAATCAAAGTGCATTTAGTTTATCAACAACCGATAAAGAAAAAGAAATTTTTATTTTTCGTAATACCGATTCATTAAGCATAAGTAAGCAACTTCAGCTTTTAAGTTCGCAAAATATGCAGTTTAGTAACATTACCAACATGCAATTTGGTGATTTAAAAAAGAATCAATCATTTGGGAAACTACAAATAACATCCGATTTTACAGAGAAACTAAATAACCGAACTGTTTTTGTTGAAAATATTGTAAATAAGTTAATACAGGTTGATGTAGATTTCAAAGACCGCATTGATCAGGAAACCCTCGAAGACATTATTCATAAATGTTTTCTTACATTGGGTATTAATATGGATGTAGAATATGCCGTTACAAGGGATGAGAGTGAGATAATTTATCAATCGGATCATTATGATAAAACTGCTAACATGGAAAAATTTTCCAGCCGGTTGTTTCCCAACGATGTATTCGCCAAAAATAATTTCTTAAACATTTATTTTCCGGGTGAAAGAAACTATATTCTTAAATCAACCGGATTTATGGCTCTTTCATCAATTTTTCTTACCCTGGTCATAATATTTGGATTTTCATTATCAATACATATTATGTTTAAGCAGAAACGCTTATCGCAAATTAAAAACGACTTTGTGAATAATATGACCCATGAGCTTAAAACTCCCATTTCTACCATCTCACTTGCTTCGCAGATGTTAAAAGATAAAAGCATTCCCATCGAAGCAAAAAATATGGATTATATTTCGGGCATTATTGATGATGAGAGCAAACGTTTGAGTTACCAGGTGGAAAAAGTATTAAAAACAGCATTGTTTGAGCAAGGACAAATAAAACTTAAGCGTAAAGAGCTTAATTTGCATCATATTATCGAAAATGTAGTAAACAATTTTGAGATTCAGGTAAAAAACCGGAATGGCCAAATTAATCAAAACCTTGAGGCAAAAAATTCTAATTTATGGATCGACGAGGTACACTTTACAAATATTATTTTTAACTTGCTTGATAATGCCGTTAAGTATAGCAATGGAATACCTGAGATTAACATTACAACAAAAGATAATAATGACGGAGTTTATGTGTTGGTTGCAGATAATGGAATTGGAATAAAAAAGCAGGATCAGAAAAAAGTTTTTGATCAGTTTTACAGGGTATCTACAGGTAATGTGCACGATGTTAAAGGTTTTGGTTTGGGTTTAAGTTATGTTAAGAAAATTGTGGAAGAGCATGGTGGAGAAATAGAACTGGAATCTGAATATAAAAAAGGAACAACATTTAAAATATTTATTCCTAATAATCATATTAACAATGGATGATCAAAATATAAAAATTTTACTGGCCGAAGATGATGAGAATCTCGGAACATTATTACGAGAATATTTAAATGCTAAAGGCTTTAAAACAGACCTTTACATTAATGGCGAAATAGCCTTGCAAGGTTTTAAAAAGCAAGAATATCATATTTGCATTTTAGATATTATGATGCCCAAGATGGATGGTTTTACCCTGGCCAGAGAAATTCGGAAATTAAATTCGGATGTGCCTTTTATTTTTCTTACTGCAAAATCGCTTAAAGAAGATGTTATTGAAGGTTTTTCGTTGGGTGCCGATGATTATATGACCAAACCTTTTAGTATGGAAGAGCTGTTATTCAGAATTAAAGCAATTCTGCGCCGAACTGAATCAAACCATATCTCAGAACAACATGATAAATATCAAATTGGTGATTATATTTTTGATTCCCAAAAACAAATCCTTCAGTATGGCGATAAAACTCAGAAATTAACTACTAAAGAATCAGAGCTGCTTAAGTTATTATGCAATAATATGAATAATGTTTTAGAGCGTAATTTTGCATTAAAAACCATTTGGCAGGAAGATAGTTATTTTAATGCCCGCAGTATGGATGTTTATATTACCAAACTCAGAAAATATTTAAAGGACGATCCGTCTGTTCAGATTTTAAATATCCACGGCAAAGGTTATAAATTAATAGTATAATTTTTTAAGTATGATTAATCAGCAAAAAAAAGAAACCAGGCATTATATCAAACAACTTAAAAAAGATTATACATTTGAAAAGAAACACGAAAAGTCAAAAATTATTTTCGATCAGGTTGAGCAATTGGAAAAATTTCAGCAGGCTGATGCCATAATGGCTTATTGGTCAATGAATGACGAAGTGTATACACACGATTTTGTATTAAAATGGTTTCAAACAAAAGCATTAATTTTACCCTCGGTAAAAGGCGATGAATTAGAACTCAGAATCTTTAAGGGTTTGGATGATATGCTTGAGGGAGTTTCTTTTGGCATTAAAGAACCCAGCGAATTATATCAAAGCGGACTTGATAAAATTGATTTGATTATTGTTCCAGGTGTTGCATTCGATAAGCAGAATAATCGGCTTGGCCGGGGTAAAGCTTATTATGATAAATTATTAAGTAAAACCAAAGCACTTAAAGTTGGTGTTTGTTTCGATTTTCAAATGCTCGAAAAAGTTCCTGCCGATCAATATGATGTTAAAATGGATATGGTAATAACAGGCTAAATATGGCAAAAAGAAGGCTGCATTCTTCAGAATTATTTGAAAATAATGGTTATCCCGATCATATTTTTCCACCCATCATTATTGGTTATCAAATTAAAACGCCTGAAAATATGGGTAGCATAATCCGTTTAGCCGATAATGCAGGTTGTAAGCAGGTTGTTTTTGTCAGCAGCCTTGAAAATATAAGAATGACGAAAGTTAAAAAAACAGCATCATCGAGTTTTGATGCTGTAAAATGTAGGTTTTGTAAACCTGATGATTTTGAAAATAATATTCCGCAAGATTATCAATGGGTAGCTGTTGAAACCTCCAGCGATTCAGAAAATATTTTTTTAACAACACTTCCTCAAAAAGCAGCTTTAATAGTTGGTAACGAAATATCAGGAATCAATCCTAAGATTCTGGATAAATGCCACAAAATTGTCCATATCCCGCTATTTGGCAACAATACATCCTTGAATGTTTCGCATGCTTTAGCCATTGCATTATTCGAATGGCAAAGGCAAATTTTTTATTGAATATCAACAAAATAGCACATTTTTTTATTGTTTGGAGTTGGGAAAAATGATTTTATTATTATCTTTAGGCATTGTTTAACTTCAAAACTTTCCACCATGAAATTATTTTACCCCTATTTTAATTTGTTTTATAAAAAAGGAACTACCGACTATCGTTTAGATGTTTTGGTAAAAATGCCCGGCAAATGTTATAAAGAAGCTATAGAACAAAAATTTACCGGCGATTTTTGGGAAGTAAGGATTAAACTTCGTGAAAATAAGGATTTAGTAGAATTTGAAAAAGAAAAGCTTGAAGAGTTTAATATTGAATTAACAACTTCGAAAGTTGAAGAACTTGAAAAGATTAAAATTATTGTTAAAAATTACGATAATACCTTAAAAAACGGTGAGTCCGATGGAGAAGGGCAGACAGGAGAAGATAATGGCGAAGAAGAATAATTAGTGTTTGCAATGAAAAAATTTTATCTTTTAATTATTATTCAGTTAGTAGTTTTTGGGATTTTTTCCAATAAGAGTTGTTTTAGCTCTAATTTAGACAGTCTTAAAAATGTTATTCTTCAATTGCCTGATGATACCAATAAAGTTGACAGGCTAACTGATTTATCTTATAAAACCTATAAAAACAATACAGATTCTGCATTATCAATTGTTCAGGAAGCCATTCGGATTGCCGAAAATATTAATTATACCAAAGGATATGCTTCAGCATTAAGCCAGTTAGGGCTTGTTTATAAATACCAATCTGAATACGAGTCAGCACTTTTTTATTATAATAAATCCCTTTCTTTTTTTGATAGCCTGGAACTTGATTATGAAAGAGCTACAAACCTCAACAGGCTCGGAAACGTTTACAAACGCTATGGAAGTTTTGAGCAGTCGATTGATTGTTTTCTAAAAGCACTTATAATTTTTAAAAGACTAAACGATACATTACGAACTGGTTTTGTGCTAAACAATCTGGGAGTATTGTATTATGATTTAGGAAATTATGATGAGGCGTTAAAATATTATCAATTAAACCTGGAGTTACGAAAAGGAGCTGGTATAACAGCTGGGTTACATACCGCATATTTGAATACCGGAAATGTTTATAATAAGCTTGCATATATCAGGTCTAATCCTGAGTATTACCATAAAGCCCTTGAATATTATTTGCAGGCAATGTATTATTTAGATGATGAGTCTAATAAATATGACCGGTTTTTAATTCTACATAATTTAGCTTCTAATAGTGAACAACTCGGTAGATTTGATGATGCCAAAAAATATGCATCACAAGCCATTGAATTGGGCAAAGAAGTTGGTGCCAAAGAAACCATGGTTTATTCTATTCAATGCTTAGGGAACACCCATATTAAAGAGGGTGATTATGTAAAAGGCATTAAATATCTTAAGCAAAGTTATGATTTGGCAAAGGAAATAAAAGATATCAGGAGACAGCACCGGTTATCAAGAAACCTTTTTGAGGTATATGAACGATTAGGGAATGCTGAAAAAGCATTGCAATATTTAAAAGATTATGTTTATTACGAAGACAGTATTTTTAGCTTAAACAGAAAAGCACAAATTATTGAACTTGAAAAAAAATACGAATCAAAACAGAAAGAGCAAGAAATTGCATTACTAAATAAAGAAAAAGATTTACAGGAAGTACAACTGGCCAAAAATGATATTGAAAGCAGACAGTCTAAATTTCAAAGGACTGTTTTGATTATTGCAATTGTTATTGCTTTAGGATTTGTAATTTATTTTTGGAATGATAGTAAAAAACGGAAAAGGTTGAATCATTTGTTATCATCTCAAAATAAAAAGATTACAGATCAAAGAGTAGAAATTGCCAAACAAAATAATGAATTACTTGAAGCCAATAAAACTAAAGATAAACTTTTTCAAATCATTGCTCACGACTTGCGTAGCCCGCTCATTTCAATCGATAGTATCTCGCAACTTATCCCTATATGGATCGAAGAGCAGGATTACGATTCGTTAAAAAAATTATCTAAAACCCTCGAACTTTCTGTTACCAACTTGTTAACATTAATCGATAACCTTTTAAACTGGGCGTTAAGCCAACAGGGAAGAATCCCGTATAAGCCACAAATGATTAGTGTTAATGAATTGGTTAATGATGCTTTAGTGTTATATCAATCAGCAGCTGAATTAAAGAATATTAAATTGTACAATGAAGTTAAAGAAGATGTTTTAATTTTTGCCGATAAAAATATGATTCATACCGTTTTAAGAAATCTGTTAAATAATGCCATTAAATTTACTCCAGACGGAGGAAAGGTTGTGGTTGATATATCTGTTCAGTCCAATATAGCAGAAATTAGTGTAAAAGATACGGGTATTGGTATTGAAGAAAAATATAAAGAAAAAGTATTTGAGATAGCCCATGACAATGGTAACGGTACCAAAGGAGAATCCGGCAAAGGACTGGGATTATTCTTCTGCAAAGAATTTGTTAAAATTAATCGTGGTGAAATTTTTATGGATAGCAAAAAAAATAAAGGAACAACCATTACTTTTACGCTCCCTCTGTATAATCCTTCTAGTAATTAAATTTATTTAACGCTGTAAGTAATAGAAAAGAAAAAGATTGCATGATGAATAATTTTTGAATAATTTAATTATTTATGAACTTAACCCTTTTACGGAGGAATTATCATTGCTTACTTCTTGTTAAAATTTCCTGAGAAGGAGTAACATACAATCTTTTTCTACGGGCGAAAATAGAGTGTCTTTATCAAACAAAAGAATTTATTCTACAAGTAGCAATATGGTGTATATCAATATAAAAAAATGAATTAAAACAGTATTTTTCTGTTGATTTAAAACCATAAGCATTGCGTAAATTTAAAACCTGATGTTGTTCGTGCTTCAGTTTAAGTTGTTTGTTGAAGGTTTGCTGGTGTTTATTAAAGATATTCGGTTGCCGAATGTTTTGTTTTTGTAAAAGGCTCGATTGCTCTTTGGTAAATTCCCTGTACATAAGCAATGGTCATACCGTAATTGGTAACAGGCACTCCGGCTTCAATGGCCGGGCGTAAGCGGTTAATCAATTGTTTGCGTGTAATTACACAGCCGCCACATTGAACAAACAGCGAATATTCTGTAATATCTCGCGGGAGATTATCTAATCCGGCTACCACATCATATTCCAGTTTTTTCCCGGTAAAATTAGTCAACCATCTTGGGATTTTTACTCTTCCAATATCATCACATGAAACATGGTGTGTGCACGATTCGAGTATTAAAATTCTGTCGCCGTCTTGTAAATCTGCTATTTTGGGGGTTCCCTTCAAATAATTTTCAAAATCGCCTTTAAATTTTGCCAGCACAATGCTAAAACTGGTTAATGGAACACTTTTCGGAACCGAAGCATCTGCTTTGTTAAATATCTGGCTGTCAGTTATAGCAAGTGCAGGTGTAATTCCTGTTTTACGAAGGAATGAATCTACTTCCCTTTCTTTTAATACAATAGCTACGGCATCGTTATCTAAAATATCGCGTATGGCTTGTACTTGTGGTAAAATAAGCCGCCCTGCCGGAGCTTCGATATCAATGGGTGTAATAAGTAATACAATATCTCCATAAGAGAGTAGTTCGCCCACTAAAGAAGGATTGGTATATGCTGATTCGGGAATGGTAATTTTTATTTTCTTTATTAGCTTTTCAATATTTTGAGCTTGAACCGTTTCAAAATCAATAATATCGGAATGGGTCTGAGCAATAATTTTTGTTCTTGTATTTTC
Organism: uncultured Bacteroidales bacterium; assembly: GCA_964606845.1. Lineage (GTDB taxonomy): Bacteria > Bacteroidota > Bacteroidia > Bacteroidales > UBA12077 > UBA12077. The sequence goes on along the minus strand of CAZSIC010000138.1, from coordinate 681 downwards.
ATCAAGCGGTTGTATATCCGATTTATTATGCACCATAAAAAAAGGTGTATCTGTATTTTTGAATTCCTGAATCAGTTGTTCTTCAAAATCACCAAAAGTATTGTGTGTGATAACCAGAATGGCTAAGTCGACGGTTTTAATGGTTGCCAGTGTTTTGTCTATTCTTTTCGTTCCTAAATCTCCTTCATCATCAATTCCTGCAGTATCGATTAGAATTACCGGCCCAAAACCTGTTATTTCGAACGATTTTTTTACAGGGTCGGTAGTTGTTCCGGCATAATCAGAAACAATGGCAATATCTTGTCCCGCTAACCGGTTAATTAAAGAACTCTTTCCATTGTTTCTTCTGCCGTATATTCCTATATGTGGTTTTGATTCTTTGCCTTTAGCCATATTACTAAAATTTATGTACAAAACTATAATTATCACAATGATAAAATAAAATTGTTTATTATGAGCTTATTATTCTAAAAAGATTTTAAAATTTACTTTTTTGTAACTTACTTTTTTGTAACTTACAATTTAGTTAGTTATATTTGAAATAAAAAACGATATGGAAACGCCATTTGTTTTTGGGAAAATAGCATCAGATAAAAATTTTGCCAATAGAAAGAAAGAGTTAAAACAACTACAATTAAATTTCTCATCTCAGATAAATACGATTCTTATTTCTCCACGCCG
>CAZSIC010000137.1:0-7900 GCA_964606845.1 uncultured Bacteroidales bacterium | reverse complement strand
ACATTGCATTGAAAAAACTTAAACCATTGTATAAAACCCATAATATTAGTGTTTTTGCACTATTTATAATTTTTATTTTGTTTTTTGGTTCCTGTAGCCCGGTAAAGTATGTTCCTGAAGATAAGTATTTGCTTGACAGGTATAAGGTAAAAATTGAAAAAGGAACAGCTAACAAACAGAAAGTAAAAAAAGAAGAGTTAAAATCGTTGGTAAGGCAAAAACCTAATAAAAGGGTATTGGGTGTTCGATTTCATTTGGGATTATATAATTTTTCACGTAAAGATAAAGCAAAAGGATTAAGTGGTTGGTTAAAAAGAATTGGAGAAGAACCCGAATTATATGATGATTTTTTTACCGATAAATCAGCGGGTCAAATTAAAGCTCATCTTAATAATAAAGGATATTATAATTCTGTTGTTTCAGATACTACCATTTTTAAAAGACAGCGAGCCAGAGTTTTATATCGTGTAAAAATAAACAAACCATATAAAATAAATAGATTAACTTATAATATTCAGGATACATTAATTGAACCTCTGATACTGAAAGATTCTATTAACACATTAATAGAAGAAGGCGAAAATTTTGATTTGGATTTATTGCAAGATGAACGAAAACGTATCGAAACTTACCTGAAAAATCAGGGTTACTATAGATTCTCCAAAGAATTTGTTTTCTTTCAGGCAGATAGCTCTGAAAAAAACAGAGAGGTGTCCTTAATCCTTAATATAAAAAAATATCAGAAGTTAGATGAAAACAGAAATACTGTTAGCCTTAATCACAAGAAATATAAAATTAATAAGATATACGTATTTACCAACTTTAATCAAAAAGAAGCTTTAGCTCAAAAAGAAGATTATTACGCAGATCTTGATACAACCTATTACGATGGTATTTATTTTATCAGCAAAGGGCATGACCTTTTAAAAAAGAAAGTGATATTACATGCTAATTTTATTCAAGAAGCGAATATCTATTCATTATTTGATTTAAATAAAACATATCAACATTTAAATTCTCTACGATTGTTTAGGGTTATAAATATTCAATTTAACGAAGTTGAAAGGGATAGCTTAGTGTTACAAGATAGTACCTCATTGGGCTTTTTAAATTGTAATATTCAGTTAACAAAACATTATTTACAATCCTATACTGTCGAATTAGAAGGAACAAATTCTTATGGTAATATTGGTGTAGGTGGGAATTTTTTGTATCAACATAAAAGCTTATTTGGCGGTGCCGAAATTACAGATTTTAAAGTAAATGGCTCTATTGAAGCTTTGGATACTTCAGTAGTAGGAATTAGTCGCATTAATAATGCCGTTGAGTTGGGTGGTGATATAACCATGCGTATTCCTAAATTTATGCTGCCGGTTTTTAAAGCCGAAAAATTCAGTAAAAAATTTAGTCCCAAAACCCAAATTTCTATTGGGTATAATTTCCAGGATAGGCTCGAATATCGGCGTACTGTTACCAATCTCTCGTATGGTTATAACTGGGATGGTAATAAGTTTTTAAAGCACAATGTAAAACTGGTTGAATTGAATGCTGTAAAAATTCCTTTTGCATCCCAATCATTTAGAAATTTTATCGACTCTACCTATTTGCGGAGTAGTTATGAAAATCATCTGGTCTCAGTAAGTAGTTATAGCCTGGTGTTTAATAACCAGGATATTAAGAAAAGCAGGGATTTCTATTTTTTTAGAATGAATGCAGAAGTTTCCGGAAACATTTTATCAGCATACAGTGAATTAACTAATGCTTCTAAAGTTGATGGAAGCTACGAAATATTTGGTGTTCCTTTTTCGCAATATGTTAAATTCGATGCAGATTTTCGTTACTATGATACCAGGAGTGAATCAAGCAGCTTTGCTTACAGAATTTTTGCAGGAATTGGAGTCCCATATGGTAATTCACAATCATTGCCTTTTGAAAAGATGTATTTTTCTGGCGGGGCTAATAGTATCAGAGCCTGGAATGTTCGGAGTCTTGGGCCTGGTTCTTATTCAGGTAAATTATATACACGATTTCCCAATCAAACCGGCGATATTAAACTTGAAGCCAATGCAGAATTCAGGTTCAAACTATTTTGGTTATTGGAAGGAGCATTATTTGTTGATGCAGGAAATATATGGTACTTAAATTCAGATGAATTTGAGGGTGGATTGTTTAGAAAAAATGAATTTTATAAAGAGTTTGCTGTTGGATCGGGATTTGGTACCCGACTTAACCTTTCATTCTTTGTTTTTAGGTTAGATTTAGGAGTAAAATTAAGAGATCCCGCATTAAATGAAGGTGAACGTTGGATAATTGGTAACAGAAGTTTAAACTGGCAGGATGATTTTACAATCAATATAGGTATTGGTTATCCATTCTAAATTAAATTCTTTTCAAATAATCAACCATTATTATTTCAATTTATTTTTTAAATTTGCAGGAGTTCTAATCAATTAAATCCCAAATATTATGGAATATAATAAAATTGTTGAGTTACTAGGAGATAAAGCCGATTATCTTTTAAAGCATAAATGTCAGACCGTTGACAAAAGTCAGTTACACTTACCCGGACCTGATTTTGTTGATAGAGTTGTTTATCATTCGAATCGTTCGCCTCAATTAATGGCAACAATGCAACAGATTTTTAACCATGGACGTTTAGGCGATACAGGTTATTTATCTATTCTTCCTGTTGATCAGGGAATTGAGCATACTGCAGGTTCGTCGTTTGCTCCAAATCCAATTTATTACGATCCTGAAAATATCGTTAAGCTTGCCATTGAAGGAGGCTGTAATGCAGTAGCTTCTACATTTGGTGTTTTGGCTTCCGTTTCGAGAAAATATGCTCACAGAATTCCATTTATCGTAAAAATTAACCATAACGAGTTAATGACTTATCCCAATAAATATGATCAGATACTTTTTGGTACCGTTGAGGAAGCATGGAATTTAGGAGCAAAAGCTATTGGAGCAACCATATATTTTGGATCAGAGGAATCGAATCGACAAATTATTGAAGTTGCCGAAGCTTTTGAAAGGGCTCATGAATTAGGAATGGCAACTGTGCTTTGGTGTTACCTGCGAAATCCTGGATTCAAGAAAGATGGTGTTGATTATCATACATCAGCCGATATGAGCAGCCAGGCCAATCATTTAGGTGTAACCATACAGGCTGATATTATTAAGCAAAAAATGCCAACTGTAAATGGTGGTTTTAAAGAAATAGGATTTGCTAAAACACACGATAAAGTTTATAAAGAACTTTCATCCGACCATCCAATAGACTTGACACGCTACCAGGTAGTTAATAATTATATGGGACGCTCAGGATTAATTAATTCCGGAGGTGCTTCTTCTGGAAAATCTGATTTATCTGAAGCGGTTCAAACAGCTGTTATTAATAAACGCGCAGGAGGAATGGGTTTAATATCAGGAAGAAAAGCGTTCCAAAGACCCATGAACGAAGGAGTTGAGTTGCTTAATGCCATTCAGGATGTGTACTTAGCAAAAGAAATAGAAATAGCATAAATATTTATGATTAATAATTGTTTTAAGGCAGGGATTTTTTATTCTCTGTCTTTTTTTTAGTGCTTACTTAATAAGAAATAATAATTAAGATAAACGAATGATGATTTATTCGTATCAGGTTAAACTATTTTTTGCAAATCAAGTCAATTTTTGTAAAATTGCTAAGCTTTTTAAAATTACAATTAAACATTAAATAAAACCCTATGGCAGATTTTGACTTTTCTAATAGAGACAGGTTCGGTAGTAAATTCGGAGCTATCGCTGCAGCAGCCGGTTCGGCAATTGGACTTGGTAATATTTGGCGTTTCCCTTATGTTGTTGGAGAAAATGGTGGCGGCGCTTTTTTATTCATTTATCTTGCATTTATTTTTGCAATTGGTATTCCGGTAATGTTATCCGAATTTACCATTGGTAGGAGTGCGCAAAGAAATCCGTTTGGTGCTTTTCGTAAACTTGCACCCGGTAAGCCCTGGTTCCTGGTAGGTTTAATGGGAGTTGTTGCTGCTTTTATGATTCTGGCATTTTATACTGCTGTAGCAGGATGGACATTAGAATATATATATCAGTCAATAGTAAATGGATTTGCAGGAAAATCATCAACATATCTCGGACAAATGTTTGATTCTTTTCGCGAAAGTTCATTCCGGCCAATTCTTTGGTTTGCTATTTTTATGTTTATGACATCCTGGATTGTAATGTCTGGTGTTAAGAACGGAATTGAAAAGTATGCTAAAGTATTAATGCCTATTTTATTACTTCTGATCATTATTTTGTGTATACGTTCTGTTACATTACCTGGTGCGAAAGACGGATTGTTATTTTTGTTTAAACCCGATTTTTCAAAAATAACTGCTAATACTATTCTTGAAGCTCTAGGACAGGCTTTCTTTTCTTTAAGTATTGGCATGGGTACTTTAATTACTTATGGTTCTTATATCAGTAAAAAAGATAACCTTGCTAATACTGCTGTAAGCGTATCCATTACCGATACCTTTATTGCCATTTTAGCCGGTGTTGCAATTTTTCCTGCAGTATTTGCTTTTGGTATTGCCCCTGAATCGGGCGAAGGTTTAGTTTACAGAACATTGCCAAATATCTTCCAACAAATGGCAGGGGGATATTATTTTTCATTATTATTTTTTCTGCTTCTAGGTGTTGCAGCGCTTACTTCAACAATTTCTGTTCTTGAAGTTATTGTTGCTTATTTTGCTGAAGAATTGAATATGACTCGTAAAAAAGCTACTATACTGGCAAGCCTTTCAGTTTCACTATTGGGTCTAATGTCTGTGATGTCATGGGGTGCTCTTGCCGATTTTACAATTTTTGGTAAACATGTGTTTGGAATTCTGGATTTTGCCTCGGCTAATATTTTTCTACCACTCGGAGGATTACTTATTGTTGTGTTTGTTGGTTGGTATCTTGGAAAAACAAAAACCAAAGATGAATTATCTAACCAGGGCACTCTTAAAGCAAAATATTTAAGTATATTTATGTTTTTGGTTAAGTTTATAGCACCAATTGCAATTGCAATGGTATTTTTAAACGGAATAGGAATATTAAAATTCTAATAATCTAAAATACTTTATGGCTGGTAAAAGGCTTAAAGAATACTTTACTTTTACTAAGAGGGAGCGCAATGGCATTATTGTGCTCCTTTCATTGCTAATGATATTATTGATTGCAGATCAGTTTATTAATTTTTCTTCTGATAAAGAAATCGTTTTAATGAATGAAAATTTTAAAAAAGAAATTGATGCATTTGAAAAATCTTTAGAAAATAAAAAGAGCAATAAAAATGAAAAGTTTTCATATTCTCAAACAACCAATAAAAATGATCAATATCAAAATAATTATTCAAATAATAATCGATGGATTATTCCCGATTCGCTTTTTAAATTTGATCCGAATATTGTAAAAGAAAATGACCTTGAAAAATTAGGTTTTAGTGAGAAACAGATTACTACATTTTTAAATTTTCGAAAGGCAGGAGGATGTTTTTATAAAAAAGCTGATATTTTAAAAGTTTATGGAATAAGTGAAGAACAATATATTGCTTTTGAGCCGTATATTACAATTGCTAATGAGTCGCAATCAAATATTGAAAAAAAAGATAATAAAAATCAATTAAAGCAAATTATTGTTGAAATAAACTCAACCAATGTCGACAGCCTGGAATTAGTTAATGGAATTGGCCCAGTGTATGCAGAACGAATTATTAAGTACCGAGATCTTTTGGGCGGATTTGTATATAAAACCCAATTGTATGAAGTTTATGGTTTAGATTCGGCTCTAATATCAAACATTTTACCACAGATAAATTTAGATAGTAGTTTAATCCGGAAAATTAATATTAATAATGCTGATTATAAAGATTTGATTAAGCATCCTTACTTAAACAAATTCCAAACACAATCTATTCTTAAATTCAGAGAAATTCAAGGCGCATTTCAGGAGGTTGAGGAAATAATTGCGAATAATCTGTTGCCAGAGGAGGTCTTTCAGAAAATTAAGCCATATCTGGAAAAATAATAATAAAATTTTTATTTGATTTTTGGTACAAATGTTTGTATATTTATTTACTGGCAAAAATTTAAATTTAATACTTTTATATAGCTATATATACTTTATAAATAGCTTAATTGATAAAAAAACAATTTTTTTTTATTTTTTTGACAATAATTTTTGAAAAGTGAGTTTTAAATTAATATTTTTGCGGCTCAATAAAAATTAAGGATAAAAATTATGATAGTAGTACCATTAAAAGAAGGTGAAAATATCGAGAGAGCTTTGAAGAAGTTTAAAAGAAAGTTCGAGAAAACAGGTGTTGTTAAAGAATTAAGAGAGCGCCAAGCTTTTGCTAAGCCATCTGTTCAGAAACGAGAGCAGAAGAAAAAAGCGATCTACATTCAAAAAATGCAGCAGGACGAAGAATAAAGACTATAGGGTGCGTGTACAATACCAGCTAGGTATTTTATTTCTGTTAACATTTTAAACAACCCTATATGTACAAAGATCTTTTTCTAAAATATTTACAATTCGAAAAGCGGTTTTCCAAAAATACCATTCGTTCTTACGAGAATGATATTAGGCATTTTACTTTATTTATAGAAAACACTGGTTATCAAAATGGAATTCAAAATGCCAGTGATAAAATAATAAGAGCCTGGATTGTAGATATGATGGAAAAAGATTTTTCGTCTATATCTATCAATAGAAAAATTTCAACCCTTAAATCATTTTATAAATTTCTTATCAAAGAGGGACATGTAACCAAAAATCCTATGGATAAAGTTACGACTCCTAAATCATCCAAAAAAATACCTTCTTTTATTGATGAGAAGCATATCAATAGCCTTTTGGATGAATTTTCTTTTGGTGACAGTTTTTCCGGACTGCGTAATAAAACCATAATCGAAATGTTTTATAATACAGGCATGAGATTAAGCGAGTTAGTAGAATTAAAAAATAGTGATATTAATTTGCTTGAAAGCAACCTGAAAGTTATAGGGAAGAGAAATAAAGAACGCATTATTCCACTTCATTTTAGTTTTATTAAGTCAATAAAACAATACTTGCAGGCAAGAGACATTGAATTCAATAATTTAAAACATGATTATTTTTTTATTACCGATAGAGGAAACAAATTATACGAAAAATTTGTATATAGAATTGTAAATAAGTATCTAAAATTTGTTTCAACCATAGAAAAGAAGAGCCCACATATTTTGCGACATACTTTTGCTACCCATCTGTTAAACAGAGGTGCTGACCTTAATGCTATAAAAGAACTTCTAGGCCATGCAAACCTTTCGGCAACACAAGTATATACGCATAATACTTTTGAAAAATTAAAATCTATTTATAAACAAGCTCATCCCAGAGCATAAAATTTATGGAGGAACCATTATGGACATTAATATTCATTCGATTCATTTTGATGCAGATAAAAAGCTTATCAATTTTATAGAGGGTAAAGTAAATAAGCTAATTCAGTTCTACGATCATATTATTAGTGCTGAAGTTTTTTTAAGAATAGAGAATGACCAAAGTACCGGAAATAAAATTGCTGAAATTCGGCTTGATATTCCGGGAAACGATATGTTTGCTAAAAAAAAGGCTAAAAGTTTCGAAGAATCTGTCGATAATGTTGTAGAAGCTTTACGCAAGCAAATTACCAAACACAAAGAAAAACAAAGAGGATTATAAGTTTTTCCATTAAATATAAGAAAATAAGGGTATTTTTTTTGTGTTATAAATAAAATATTCATACATTTGCGAACCGATTTTGGAAAGATTTCTAAAATCGGCGTTCTTTTATAGTGCCGATGTAGCTCAGTTGGTCAGAGCAGCTGATTTGTAATCAGCAGGTCGGGGG
>CAZSIC010000136.1:0-7988 GCA_964606845.1 uncultured Bacteroidales bacterium | reverse complement strand
TTAACTGCTTCCTTTACACAAAAATTTTATTGCAATTAAAATTACAAATAATAAAAATGATTATAAAAAGATTTTAAACTAATCTGGATAATTGTTTCTAAAGAATATCAGATAATCACCTATAGACTCCTCTTCCAATAGGTTGTTAAGATTTTCTTGTGAGATAATAAAATACTGAAAATCTTCTGTTTTAATATCTGTAAAAATTTTATTCTCTTCTGACTTAAACTGATTGTAGTACTCTTTAGCTTTTTCGGCATTTTCAAAATCTTTAATTAACACGACCTCCAGAAATTCATTGATACTTTTGTTTTCGATATCATAGCTTTCCTGGATAAAGAAGTCAAGATTAAAGTTTATAAGATTAAATTTAAGCTGGTTAATATCTGCCGACTTATTTACAGTAACTCCTATAAAATGTTTAATATCAGGGTTGTATTGATATATTTTGGCAATTTCATCAAGGGTTTTTTGCGTTATTTTTTCCTGTTCTAAGCTATCTATTTTATCATCTTCTTTTTTTGCTACATCCATATCTTTGATTTGCTTAAGTTCGTTTTCGCGAAGGGCAAGTAATAATTCTTCAGAAGAATTTGCTACCGGATCGGCAGGAAATTCATCAATGATCGCTTCCAGCTCTTTTTTAATGGAGGATACGCCATATAACTCTCCCATTGAAAGTGTTTTCAAAAAACGGTATTTTGGAATGTATTCTGTATTCTGGTATTTCTTAAGCGCTTCGTCGCATCGGCGAATAACTTCTCTGTATTGTTGTTTTTTATATAAATCTAAGGTTACAGTATAAAAATTTTTCTTTTCCTGTTCTTCTTTTTCAAATTGTTTAAAGTAATCAGGGTCGAGTAGCACTTTGGCATATTTTGATTCAGGATAATTTCTAATAATCATGTTTTTATAAATGTCTGCCTGGCTTTGGTTGCCTTGCTGGTTATAAACTTTATATAAGCTGTAATATGCAGCAATTTTATATTCACTTTCCGGATAACGATCAATTAATTCTTTATAAGTTTCTATTGCTAAAGAATAATCTTTTAAATCATTACGGTATACTTCGCCCACATTATAAAGTGCACTCTGTATTTTTTTATGCGAAGCCTGCATGGCAGAATCGGTTAGTGGCAATTCAACAAGGTAGTATTCAGGTTTGTTATCATCGAGTCCTTGTTTAGGGTCGAGAATTTCGTCGCTTATTTCTGCTTGTGTTATTTGTTCAACACCCATTACCCGTTTACTTGATCTACGCCAGTTATCTTCCAGTTTTCTGTCGCCCCATTTTCTTCTAAATTCGGGTTCGCCAAAACTTTTGGCTGTTTGATTATAAAAATACCATTTCCCGCTTTGATCATTCATTTGTCTGGTAGTGCTTCTGTCCAGGGCATACATACCTCTATTGTCTTTTTCTCTTTCTCTTCGTTGTTGTTCTGCTTCCTTGCTTCTTCGCTGTTGAATTATATTTTGAATAAATTTATTTCTCTCACTTTCAGCCATGGCTGCAACCATTTGTAAGCTATCCTGATGTTGAACCGTTTTTAGATTATTAACCAGCTTTGATAAATAGGTGTTTTTTCTTGATAGCTCTCTGTAACCTGGAAATTCGGGATCAAGAGAAACAACGGCACTATCGAAATATGCTTGTGATTCCATGTATTTATGCTGTTCGAAAAAAATATTAGCCAGTGCCATGTATGTTAATCCCTTTTGATTTGGATTTCCTATACTATTTTGGGCAGAAAGTTGATAGTATTCGATGGCTTTTTGTACATTTTTACGTTTCATCTCTAACTCGCCCAAAGCATAATAAATCTGATCCTGGTAATCATCATTTTTTTCGTCTTTAAGCATTTTTAGAAGCTCTTCTTCGATTGTTTTACCGGAACGGTTAGTTCCTGAAAAGAGTGTAGCCCTTTTAATTTTTGCATTAAAAGCCATTTCGTAGGGCGGATTCATCTTAATAACTTTTTCGTATAGTTTCGATGCTTCCGATATTCGATTTAGCTCTTCTTTAATTTGAGCCTTAATAAACGTAAGCCTTAATTTATCTTTTTTCTTTTTTGCCTGTTCTAAAGCTTCGTCAACATATGGTTCGGCCTGATTAACCATATTTTGTTTAAGGTAGAAATCTGCTGCTGTTAAATTTCGTTCAAAGGTTACTTTTTCAGGATATTCAATGTCGGTTAAAATAAGATCAAGATATTGTTTTGCTTCACGAAAGTCTTTTAGCTCTAAATTTGCCCTTACTAACCAGTTGTATGCAAGGTAGCGTGTTTCTTTATCATTAAACTGATTAATAATGTAATTAAAGGTTTGTATTGCACTCTGGTATTCAGCTTGATAAAAAAAAGCTTTTCCCATTAACAGATAGGCATCATCAATGAAAACATTGTATTCGTTCTTATTGTAAAATTCTTTTTCTTTTGAAGATAAAATGCCTTTTCCCTGATCAGGTTTAGCCGTTATGGAGTGCATTCTGATTGATTTGGATGATTTTTCTATAGCCCTGTCCATTTGTGGTTTTAAACCAGCAGCTATTTCTTCATCGCCATGAGTAAAAATGGGTAAAATTCTAGAATAATCATCCTGGTAATTTTCCCTGTATTTTTTAATACCCTCTTTAAAACTTTCACCGCCATTAAAAAGAATGTTATATTTTGTGGTTAAGGCATGATAAAAACGGTTTAACCCGGTGTTTTTCTGTGTTGAGCAACTCACCAGGAAAAATAATATCAGTAAACTAAAAATGTGATTCCTTTTTATTTTCGTCACAAACAATTTAGAATTTTAATTTGCTAAAATAACTCAAATTTTAAAGAAATAGTATGTAAATAATTAATTTCCCATTAACTGGAATCATAAATTAGAGTTTTTTTTATGGGTAAATCTTAATTTAATGAGTCATTAAGATCAATCTTTGATTGCTAAAGTAAATAACCACCATTCTCACCTCCTTCAGGGCCTAGTTCGATTAAGTAATCGGCAGCTTTATAAAACCACGGGTGGTGTTCAATAATGTAAAGCGCATGGCCTTTGTCACGCAAACGAAATAATACTTTTAGAAGTTTCTCTACATCATTAAAATGGAGCCCTGTGGTTGGTTCATCAAGTAAGTACAGGCATTTTTTATGGGCTGGTTTGATCAATTCTTTGGCCATTTTTAATCGTTGCGCTTCGCCACCTGAAAGTGTTGTTGCTGACTGACCCAGTTTTAAATGACTTAGACCTAAATCACTTAAGATTTGGAATGAATATCTTAATTTTTTTTCTGATGTAAATACTTCAGCTGCTTTTTGTATTGTTAATTCCAGTATATCATAAATAGTAAAACCATTCCACTTAATTTGTAAGGTTTTATCGGAAAATCTTTTACCTTCACAAGATGGGCAGCTGACCCATACATCTGAAAGAAAATCCATGGCAATTTTTATTTGTCCCTGCCCTTTACAGTTTTCGCATCTTCCGCCCTTAGCGTTAAAAGAAAAGATTGATTTATTTAAGTTTTTGTTGTTAGCTGCATTTGTTGATGCAAAAAGCTCTCTTATTTCATCATAAATACCAAGAAATGTAGCAGGCGTACTTAATGGATTTTTCCCAATGGGTGACTGATCCATCGTAAGAATTTTATCAAAAAATTCGAAGCCATGAATATTTTTGCAATTTACTGCTTTTTTGGCATGGGCTGATTGAGCAACAACATCAAACAATAAGCTTGACTTGCCACTTCCAGAAACACCAGAAAAAACAGTTAGCCCATTAATAGGTAATACTAAATCTAAATTTTTAAGATTATGAGCATTTGCCTCTTTGATATGAAACTTAAAATGTAATTTTAAATTTGGCTTTTGAAAATCAATTGAATAATCTTTCTGCAGGTATTTTGATGTTATCGTATGATTGTTTTTAATAAATTTTTCCAGGCTGCCTTGCTCAATCAATTTTCCGCCTTCATCACCTGCTTTGGGCCCTAGCTCAATGATATGTTGTGCCGATCTTATGATATCTTCATCATGCTCTACTACCACAACCGTGTTGTTTTCTGCAAGTTGATGCAATAGTTTTATCAGGTTTTGAGTGTCTTTTGAATGAAGCCCGACAGTTGGTTCGTCCAAAACATAGGTTATACCGTTTAATTCGCCACCCATCTGAGAAACCAGCCTTAATCGTCTTCCTTCACCTCCTGATAAAGTGATTGCTCCACGGTTAATGCTTAAATACCCCAGTCCGATATTTTTCATGGCCTCTAACTTTTCTTTGCAAAGTCGTATTATTTCTGCACTAATTAATTGTTCAGTTTCTGATAATATGCTATTTATGTTTTCGAAAAAGGGCAAAGATTCTTTTGCATCCAATGCAGCTAAATCGGCAATATTTTTGGCTGCAAGCTTATATTTTAAAGCTACCTGGTTTAATCTTGAACCGTTGCAATTTTTACATTTCACTTCTTTCATTAAAGTTGCTAGATCGGCACCTCCCTGTTTGTTGTGTTTCCGGATGTATTCATCGTTTATGTAATTGATAAGTCCTAACCATTTTCCTTTAAATCGATGGACACCTTCTCTGTTTTTGCGTTTGTATTTCCAGTCCACATTATAATCTTTTTTTCCGGTACCATATAAAGCCATATTTTTGGCTTTATCAGATAAAGATTCCCACGATTGTGAAAAATTAATTCCCTGTTCACTACCAACAGTATTCAATATTGCCATGTATTGGCCAAACGGATCGCCATAAAAATTCCCGGTTTTGCTTCCCTTCATAGCTCCATCATTTAAAGGTAGTTCAGGGTTAGAAATTAACCGTTCTGGATCGCAGGTTAATTCAACACCCAGGCCATTACAAACAGGGCAAGCTCCTGCCTTATGATTAAATGAAAAATGATTGGAAAGTAATGTACATCTGTTTCCTTTTGTGTCTTTTGAAATTCTGGAATATAATAATCGATATAAGTCATATAAACCAGTAATAGTACCTACTGTTGCCCTTGGGTTACGTGTAATCGTTTTATTGTCAATAGCAATTGTTGGTGTTAATCCGGAGCTTTCAATCATATCAGGCCTTGATTTTTGTTGGATTAAACTCCGTGCATAGGTAGAAAAACTTTCGGTAAATCTTAATTGCCCCTCAGCGAACAAGGTGTCGAATGCCAGCGAAGATTTTCCGCTGCCACTTACACCGGTAATTACCGTAAGTTTATTTCTTGGAACTTTAACATCAATTCCTTTTAAGTTATGTGTACTTACTCCCTTCAGTTCGATAGGGTTATTAATGATTTTTTCAAGATTATTTTTTTCTTCTGTTTGCTTAACCGTGATATTTTTTAATAATGCTTTTGCAGTATACGATTTTTTACAATCTAATAAATCATTCAAATTTCCGGAAAAAATAATTTCACCACCATTGCTGCCTCCTTCAGGGCCCAGGTCAGCAATATGGTCGGCATGCCTGATAATTCCTTCGTCGTGTTCTATTACAATAAGGGTATGTCCGTTTTGGGTAAGGTTTTGTAATGCCTTTAACAGGATAGAAACATCATAAGCGTGTAACCCGGTGGTTGGTTCGTCAAAAAGATAAAGGGTGTGATTTTTTGAAGGTTTTACCAGTTCTGCGGCAAGTTTTAATCGTTGCGCTTCGCCACCAGATAATGTGGTAGCCGATTGACCGAGCGCCAGATATCCTAATCCCAAATCATTCATTATTTTAAGATAATGATAAATGGTTGATTCATTCTGAAAAAAAGCTACGGCATCTGAAATTTCCATTTCAAGAATTTCTGCAATATTTTTCCCTTTATATTTTATTTTTAGCGTTTCATTATCGTAGCGATTTCCCTGGCAGGTTTCACAAATGGTTTCAACATGGGCTAAAAAGTGCATTCCGGTCTGGATGGTTCCTGCACCCTGGCAGGTTTCACATCTTCCGCCTTTGGTGTTAAAGGAGAAGTGTCCCTGTTTCCATTTTTTATTTTTTGATTCAGGCAGCGAAGCAAATAGTTTACGAATCAAATCAAATAATTTAGTATAGGTAGCCGGATTACTACGCGGTGTTCGCCCGATGGGCGTTTGATTAATTTCAATAATTTTTTGGATTGGGGTATCTTCAACAATCTCATTTAATTCTAAATTTTCTGGATTTTCATGATTAAGCTTTTTCTCAAAATACTTTCCAATAACATCAAAAACCAGTGTAGATTTTCCGGCTCCTGAAACGCCGGTAACAACATTGAGCGAATGTAAACGAAAATTTACGTTGATTTTTTTTATGTTATGCATGCTTGCACCCGCTACCTTTAGCCATTTTTCTTCTAATTTCTTTGGAAGTGTTTTTTTTATTGGATCACTATTTAAATGTTTTAATGTTTCGCTCTCTGCACAATCAATTTTTTTAAGTTGTTTTAATTCAGTGTTGAATAAAATTTTTCCACCCTCTTTTCCTGCCTTTGGGCCAATGTCAATGATGTGGTCGGCACTGAGCATGGTTTCCTTGTCATGTTCAACAACAAAAACTGTATTGCCTTGATCTCGGAGCCGCTCCATAATTTTAATCATACGTGCATTGTCTTTCGGATGGAGTCCTATGGAAGGTTCATCAAGAATATATAGAATTCCACGTAATCCGTTACCGACCTGGGTAGACAACCTTATTCGCTGAGCTTCGCCACCCGAAAGGGTGGTAGATTCGCGCATGACTGTTAAATATCCTACTCCAAGTTCTTCGAGAATTTGGCAACGTTCAATAATTTTACTTCTTATACTTAAGAATACTTCTTTGGCGGAATCATTAAATTCCATTTTTTCAAAAAGTTCTTTGAACGCTGAAATGGTCAAAAAGCTGAAATCGATAATATTTTTATTGTTAAAAGTAACTGAAAGCGCTTGCTGATTAAGCCTTTTACCCTGGCATTGCTTGCAAGTTACGGTTTTTGCAAAACGCAAAATGTTTGGGTTGCGATCGACCCGGAGAATATTTTCCATAATGGGCAGAATACCTTTATAATAACCTTCTTCGCGAGGTTTTGCCGTTATTCCGTTCCATTTCATTCTTGATTCGAGTGTGTGTTTACCAAAAGGAATCTTGATTTTATTGCTACCGTAAAAAATGATTTTTTTTTGGTGTTCTGTTAAATCTTTCCAAGGAATATCCACATTAAAACCTTCTGAGCGGCAAACCTGATCGAGTACATCGATTGTAACCTGTGAGTAAATGGTATAACCCGATGGAGTGGTAATTTTTAAAGCTCCCTCACGCAAACTTTTGGCTGGGTCTTTAATGATTAAATCCGGGTCAATTTGATCTTCAACACCCAATCCTTTACAATGCGGACAATAGCCATCCGGACTGTTAAATGAAAACAGGCTGCGTGACAATTTTATTTCAGGGTATTGATTTGATTTTTCGCCAAGGCGGGCAAACAATAAACGCAGGTAATCATAAATTTCACTCATTGTACCCACTGTGGATCGTGGATTTCTACTAACTGTTTTTTGATCTACCGAAATGGCCGGCATTAATCCTTCAACCCGCTCTACTTCAGGACGGGTCATTTTTCCTAAAAACTGGCGGGCATAAGAAGAAAAAGATTCAAAGTACCGGCTTTGGCTTTCTTTACAAATAACATCGTAAACTAATGATGATTTTCCTGATCCTGAAACTCCGGTGATACAGGTTATCTGATGATGTGGTATTTTTAAGCTTACGTCCTTTAGATTATGCTCACTGGCATTATGTACAATTATGTATTGTTGATCTTTAACCATTTTATACAATCTAGTATTGCAAAAATAGAGAAAGAAAGGGTTTTATTAAAGATAATTATAATTTAATAATATTGTTGAAAGCTGGTATAAAAAATTTGAATCAAAAATTTAAATGGTTTTTGTTTAGTATCTATTAAAAAAGAAAATGCGTCGTTTCTATCAACTATTTATGAAACCCTCATGCACTGTTTTACACAACAAGGATATGAATAAAACATGAGG
>CAZSIC010000135.1:0-8018 GCA_964606845.1 uncultured Bacteroidales bacterium | reverse complement strand
ATTGGGGCACCGCAGGCAACTGTTCCTAATAGCGGAATTTTTACGGTTTGTTCTCCGGGTATTTCGTCATCAAATTCGTACTGTGTAAATTGTATACTGCCATCCTGTTTTTTATTCAGTATTTTTTTGTCAATGAGTTGTTGTAAAATAACTGCTGCCGAACGCGGCGATTTATAGTTCATTTCTTTCATTAACTCACGGACACTGGGCATACGGCCGTTCTTCATGAGAAAATCTCTCATTGCCCGCAATGCAGCAATTTCTTTATTTGAAATAGAATTAAGCATACACAAAAATACACTTAATATACATTAAAACCAACAATGCGTAAATGAAAATTTTTTAAAAAACATTTTTCTGTATTTACTGTTAGAATAAAAAAAATATTTATGTCTAAAAAGCTTTGTAAAACAATCAAACAGGAGAAAAACCAAAATCAGGGAAAAGAAAAATTCTCATGCAAAAGCTGTGGATTGCAGGCCAAGAAGAAAAAGAACTTATGTAAACCCAAAAAAATATAAATAGTTTTATTAATTTCGAACGCTTATTCATTAAATGTGATATTATGCGATATTTATCTATAATTTTTTTAGGATTATCCTTTGGGATATTAACTTTTTCTTGTGACAAGAATACAGAGAATCAGAATAATGGTGATACCTTACCGGAAGATAGTCTGGTAAACTTTACGATATTTTATACCAACGATGAGCATGGGTGGTTAGAAGCCACCGAGAATTCAGATGGTGCTGCCGGATTAGCAGGAATATGGAAAACAGAAGAAAATTACGATGGATCGGAGAATTTTTTAATTTTAAGTGGTGGCGATAACTGGACAGGCCCTGCAGTTTCTACCTGGTTTATGGGAGAACCTATGGTTGAGGTTTTGAATGCTCTTGAATACGATGCAAGTGCGATTGGAAATCACGATTTTGATTTTACCATCGAAGTCCTCGAAGAGCGCCTTGAACAAATGAATTTTCCGTTTGTGGCGGCAAATATTGTTGAAAAGAGTACCGGTGAAATTCCATCGTTTGTTAAACCTTATATCATTAAAGAAATTAGCGGTGTAAAGGTAGGAATCATTGGCCTTGCATCATTATCAACACCTAATACAACTTTCCCTAAAAATGTAGAAACGCTGGATTTTTTGCCTTACGAGCAGGCAATTAATACGTACGCTCCTCAAGCAATTGCAGAGGGTGCTAGTTTTTTAATCTTGATTGGGCATATATGCAGAGACGAAATGGAGCAATTGGCTCCCGTTGCTAAAAATCATCAGATTAAAATTGTTACTGGTGGCCATTGTCATCAGCTGGTTGCCAAAGAAATGGATGGTGTTGTGCTGATACAGTCAGGAGCAAATATGGAAAGGTATGTAAAAGTTGAGTTTGTATATCATGTAAATAAAGACACTATTCAGGATATGACTTATTCTACTCATAAAAATAATAAAGGAATTATTGATGATGAGGTTTCAGCAATTGTAGATAGCTGGGTAGAGCAATCCAATGCTATTTTATCTGAAGTTATTGGATATGCAGATGAAACAATATACCAACGTTCGGTTGAAATGGGTAATATGGTGGTGGATTCATGGCTACATACTTTTCCAGATTCCGATGTTGCTTTAACCAACTCCGGCGGTATACGGCAGGATATTCCGGCAGGAGAAATAACGCTGGAAACCATTGTGGGTTTATTGCCTTTTGAGAATACTATTATTGAGCTGGAAGTTACCGGTTCGGAATTATTGGAAAGTGCTCCGTATTATTTGCCCGGAGGTTTTACAACCATTGATGGAAATTATTTTATGGATGGTACACCAATTTACAACGACTCAACGTATACTTTATTAACGATTGATTATTTATATTCATTAACAACCAATAATTTTTCTGAGTACGATGAAGACCCTTACAATACTTCGGTTCATTACCGTCAGCCGGTTATTGACTGGATCAAATCGTTAAATACAAGTGAGAGTGATCCTTTGAATAATTATTTGGATGATGAGCCGCGAAAGTAAGAGAAGCGGCAGTAGACAGTAAGTAAGATGAAAATTGAATGATAAAAAAACCGCTGACAAATAGTACAGCGGTTTTTTTAATGTTATATAGGTTGTTGTTATTTTACTTCTTTTTCAATCCATTCCGAGCGGTCTGGGTCAGCAGGGCGTTCTGGTTTTTGTACCGGATTTTCTTCCAGTTGTTTTAGTAATACTTCTACCGCTTTTTCAATACACGGGTCGTTTCCTTTGGCCAGCTCATGAGGTTTATCTACAACTTCAATATCCGGATAAACGCCAATACCTTCGATGATCCATTCACCCTTTTCATCATAGATTCCAAATCGGGGAACGGCAATATAACCGCCATCAACCAATCCTGCATTACCGCTAATTCCGACTAAACCACCCCAGGTTCTTGTTCCTATAAGCGTTCCAAGTTCTTTTTTCTTAAAATAATAAGGCAGCGCATCACCACCCGATGATGCATAGCCGTTAATAAGCATCGCTTTTGGCCCGTCGTGAGCTACCGAAGGTGAAATCATAGGTTCGAGCTTGTTTCGGTGCCAGTAGCTCAAGGTTTTACGATCGAGCATTTCAATCATGTAAGCAGGGATAAATCCTCCACCATTGTATCGGTCATCAATGATTAGGGCTTCCTTGTTGTGCTGCTCGTACATTCCTCGGTAAAGTTCATAGTTTCCTTCAACAGCAGTGTTAGGCACATGAATATAGCCAATTCGGCCATTGGATAGCTCATCTACCATTTTCCGGCGTTCATTTACCCAATCTAAGTATTTTAATTCCGTTTCACTTTTTACGGTTTTAATGGTATACTTTCTGGCGCCTTCGGCCTTTGGTTTTGCATTGACTTCGATTTTTATATATTCATTGGCGCTGTTTTCCAAAAATTTATAAGGATTATCCTTGGTAGTAACCTCATTTCCGTCAATGCTAATCAGATAATCGCCTTCGTTAACATTAATGCCCTGTTCGGTTAACGGCGAACGGCGAGAATCGTTCCAGTTTTCACCATTATAAATTTTTGTAATAATATAGCGATTACTGTTTTCGTCGGCTGTTAACCTGGCTCCTAATAAACCTCCATCGATACGTTTTACACGTTCAAAATCGCCATAATTGTCGTAGGCATGGCCGACATTTGATTCTGCGATAATTTCGCTGATAATATAATCTAAATCAGCCCTATGACTAACTGATGGAACCAATTTGGCATATTTGGCTTTTAGTCCTTCCCAATCTACATTATGTAAGTTTCCTACATAAAAGTAATCTCTGAAAATTCTCCAACCATCAGTATAAATCTGTTGCCACTCTTTTTTAGGGTCAATTTTCATTTCCAGTTTGCTGAGATCAAGTTTTCCGTCGCCAGCTTTTTGTTTTGGCGATAAGCCTACAATTCCCCAGTCTTTACCCGAGCGGTATAATATTTTACTACCATCTGCTGATAATGTTCCCCATCTTACATCTGAAATAATTAATTCATCTTTTTCTTTGGCAATTTCATATTTATGCAATCCATCATCTGCTCCATAAAGTATGCCACCTTCAATGGCTTCTAAAAAGCGGTAGTTCCCGTCATCAATCGGAAAATCCATTACCCTGTTTGCAATACCATTAAAATCAATTGTAATATTTACATCTCCTTTATCTGAATTTGATTTTTTCTCTGTTTTCGATTCGTCTTTTACTTCTACCACATCATTCTTAAACTGGAAAAGTTTCGGACTGTCTTTTCTTAGAGCTAAAGCATATATTCTTGTAGCTTTATTATAATGATAGGTAAACTCAAAGCTGGAAACGTTAAGGTTAAAATCCCTGTTCGATAAAAAGAAAATATAGTGGCCATCTTTTGAAAATACAGGACTGAATTCGCTAAATTCATTGCTGGTAACTTGATGGTTTTTTCCGTTTGCAAGGTTGTAAACCCATACAGCACTGTTTCCATTATCACTGTTATTGGTGTAAGTGATCCATTTTGAGTCGGGTGAGAATTTATAATCTCTTATTTCGTCCGACGTTGCATGAGCAATATTTTTTTCGTTACCTGATTCAACATCAATATATTTAAGGTTTAAGGTACGGTCGAAATAAAGCAGATACTTGCTGTCTGGCGACCAAACGGGTTCGTATTTCCAGGCTTTAGAGTTAAATGTTAATTGTTTTGGTTTTGCACCTTCTTTATTTTCTAACAAATAGATTTCATATTCGCCTGTAACATCAGAAAGATAAGAAATATATTTACCGTTAGGTGACCAGTTTGGCGACATCTCTCTAATACCTTGTGTTTTGGTAAGATTAACCGTTAATCCATCTTCAGCCGGTACGGAATAAATATCTCCACGGGCATCGAAGATGGCGCGTTTTCCTGATGGTGAAATGGATGCACTTTCGATAAATTCACTTACATTCTTGAAGTAGGGCAGGATATTAGGATTATCGAAATGGATATTTACGGATACTTTTCCGATATTGCCGGTTTGTGTATTTAACTTGTAAATATATCCGCCATTTTCGTAAACAATCATGCCATTGTGCCCTGATGGCCACATTACATCAAATTCGCTATGGTTAGTGATTTGTTTTGTTTCTTTGGAATCGGTATCGTAGCTGTAGATATTTAATGTAAGGTCTCTGTCGGAAGCGAAATATATCTTATTATCGTGCCAAACAGGAATTTGATCAGTACCCACAAAATTAGTAATTTGCTCAGAGTAATCTTTTTCAAGGTCGTAGACCCAAATATCCGAAGCACGGCCACCTTTATAACGTTTCCATGTTCTAAATTCTCTGTCTACCGGAGTAAATGCTAACTTTGAAGCATCAGGCGACAGCGCAGCAAAACCTCCATTTACAATTTGTAAAGGTTTTTCTAATCCACCATCGATATCTACCAAAAAGTATTTTCCGTTTCTTTTGCCAAAAGGCGTACGGTTCGATCGTACCAGGATTTTCTTACTGTCGGGTGTCCAGTCTAAAACAACATTGTCCCAACCTCCGCGTGGAGGCATTTCTCCAACATCATTGTAATAGGTTAGTTGTTTAGGTGTGCCGCCTTTAGATGGCATAACAAAAATTTGCCTACTACCTGAATACTCGGCAGAAAAAGCTATCCATTGTCCGTTGGGTGAAATTTTGGGAAATAATTCAAGACCTTTGTGAGACGTTAGTCGTTTGGCATCGCCGCCATTGGCATTTACTGTCCAGATATCGCCCGCATAAACAAATGCAATTAAATCATTGTTAATATCCGGGAATCTCAATAACCGAACATCATCCTCTGCCTTAATCGTTAATGAAAAGATAAAAATAATTAAGGTTGTTAAAGCTAAAATGAGTTTGTTTTTTCGCATAATATTTTATTTTGATATTAATTTATTGGAATATTAGACATTAAATTGATCAAAAAGATTAAAAAAATGAAATTATGAAAAAAATAGTACATTCAAAATTTTATTTACCCATAAATTTATAATATGAAACATTTTTAACCCAAAGTAGTGACGAGAAAAATTATTGAATATATAATTTTTTTGTATAAATAATTTGGTTATTGTTTTCAATGGCAAGAGTATAAATACCTGAATTAAAGTTTTTTAACATGATTTTATTATATGATAACAAATTCCTTGTTAATCGAAGCACACCACTTATATGGTAAAGCTTCATGATTTGTCCTGGTATTTGAGTCTGAATTTCAATGTTCCGGTTGTAATTGGAATATGTAATATTAGGATTTTCTTGTATTATTGTTGATGAGCCAGTAATTTCAGGAATTTGAAAATTATCCAAAATTCGGTTAACCCAAAGGGTATACATTTTTTCACTCGGATGTAAACCATCATCTGCAATTAAAGTTGGATCTTCGATTCCCATTCTTGATATGTCAGTTATGTTAATATATTTTACATTATAATTCTCGGTTATTTTTTTATTCTCATTGTTAAACTGGTCTATTTCAGCACTTATTTCTGGGTCTTGTCCGCCAAATGGCGTGTAAGCATAATCAGGGATGGATAAAACAAAAACTAGGGATGGATTGTTATTAGCCAGTTCAATAGTCATATTTAATAATTCTTCAAATTCTATCTTATAGGTTTCCAAATCTCTACCCTGATACTGATTATTTACTCCAATTAAAAGTGAAACAAAATTATAATTATTATCAGGATTTTCTTCTTCTATGGCATCAATTAGTTGGTCGGTTCTCCAACCTGTTTTGGCAATGATTTTAAATTGCTCAATTTCAAGGTGATCATTGAAAAGACTATGTTTAATTTGATTTGGCCAATTCGAGCTATAATCTACACCTTGACCAATAGTATACGAGTCGCCTAAAGCAATAAATCTTACCGGATTTTTGATATCTATTTCTTGGGTAGAAGCACCAAAAGGAAACAATAAAAGTAAAATTATAAGTATTATTCTCATTTTATTTTTTTAATATAACACTAAAAGATTTATTTTGTTGATTCGTTGATGTTTAAATTATGTGAATGAATGCAATTAATAAATGCATATTATGAAAAAAGGAGTTGTTTACGATATCATGTTTATTCTCATTCTGGCTATAGCATTGATTATAATAAATGAATTGGATAAAGGCAAAACATTGTTTAGATAAAAAATTCACGTAATGGATTAAAAAGTTAAAGGTAAAAACAATCTCCTAATTTGAAATATTATTTTATATAATTCTCAATCGGTTAAATCATACCATTTACTGTAAATAGAAAAAAATAGGATGATTTTACACAAATTTTTCTCTGCGCTGTAAATTAATCAGTGCCCATAGTAAAGAGACTACTGAGCCGATGATTAGCATTAATCGGTTCTGATGTAGTACATTTTTCCAGACCGACATACTCATATCGCTGGGAACATCAAATGGGTTGAGGAAAATATTCCATTTGCTGTAATGAAGATTTTCACTCAATATCATAAAAAATAAACCGATGATAACCATAAGAACAGCAGCTCCATTTGCATTGCGAAGCAGTGTAGTAAAAAGAAATGCCAGCGAGGATAAAAACAATAAACAAAACATTAACTCATAAACCATTTTAAAAACAGGTATACGAATAACTGCAAAATAAGAAAACCAGGACATAAATATTAGAATAACCAACAGTAAAATCATGCTGATAAAAAACCTTACCAAATAAACTTTATAGCGGTAGTTGGGAACTCCGAAAATAATTTCAAGCATACGGGTATCTTTATCGTTTTGGACATTAAAAATTACGGGATAAAATGCAATTAGGATTCCTGGAAAAATTAAAGTTGAAAATATATCGTGGTTGGCAACGGCTGCATTGTTAAAAAGCATAATGCCCATAACCATAAGAAAGAATGCTATTGCTGCAATTAAAAAGTAAATAAATTTATTTGCAAAAATAATCCGTAGATTATAGATTGTGATATCGTATCCTAGTTTTATTTTGTTAAAAAAATTCATAGCTAATGATTCGTTTCTGTTAAAATTTATTCTTTTTCTTTTGCTAATAAATACAGATAAGCATCCTCTAGATTTGCCTTAACCTGTTTGGCGCCTGCTGCAGGAATCTCATCAGCAAGACATCTGCATCTTATGGTATCTCCATCTTTCATATGGTGGATAATAGCATATTTTTCTTTAAGGTTTTCAAATTCGTCAGTGGATACATTCATCATCCATACTTTATTTTCAGCAATTTGAGCCATTTTTATGGGTGCACCTAAATATTTTACATCGCCATTTTTCATCACAGCAACACGATTACATGAACTGGCAACATCTTCAATAATATGGGTTGAAAAAATTACAATTCGATCTTTGCTTAACTCAACCAGCAAATTTCTGAAACGTATTCTCTCTCTGGGGTCAAGCCCTGCTGTAGGTTCATCAACTACCAGTATTTTTGGTACATGAAGTAGTATTTGTGCGATTCCACTCCGTTGTTTCATTCCACCCGAAAGTTGTATAGGAAAAAACTGTTTATAGTCCTGC
>CAZSIC010000134.1:0-8030 GCA_964606845.1 uncultured Bacteroidales bacterium | reverse complement strand
ATATTTGAGTTAATATTGAAAATAAAAACGGTTTTTAGACAGACTGCCGTTAGCACCCATTTTCTCAGAAAAAAAGGTTCGTACAAATTTGATTTTTAAATTTTATGTACGTATATTTGTACATATTAATGTACTAAATAGAGAAGTTATGCTTACAACGACAATTTCTAGTTTTAGAAGAGATATCAAAAGGTATCTGGACAGAGTTACCGAAAACTTTGAAACCTTGATAATCAATCGTGGAAAAGATAATGGAGTTGTGATAATGTCTTTAGACGAATATAATTCTTTACATGCAACACAGCATGAATTATCTTCAAAAACTAATGAGAAACGACTGGACTCCGCAATTGAGAAATTAAAGAATGGTTCATCATTTGAAAAAGAAATCATTGAATAATGAAGTATATCTTTGTAGATGAATCCTGGGAAGATTATTTATATTGGCAAAAAACTGATAAGAAGATGGTTAAAAGGATAAATAATCTCTTAAAAGACATTTCACGAACTCCTTTTGATGGTATCGGGAAACCTGAACCTTTAAAATATAAATATAAAGGTTTTTGGTCCAGAAGAATTGATGGAGAGCATCGATTGATTTATCAAGTAAAAGAAGATGAAATTCTAATTGCCAAATGTAGATATCACTACGATTAAAGTAAAACGGGTGGTAACACGGCTTCAGAAAAAATGCGGGTTGTAGTGGTATTCTGACAATTTTTGTTATCTTTAATTTTTGTAGCGGGTGATACTGAAACAAGGCGCAATCCCGCACTATTTATAAGCCGAAACAGTTATAAGTAAAGCGCTGAAAAAACGGAAAACTTCATCTTATTTTGACAAGTTTGAAAATCAAAAAACTTAATTAACAGTTTGGTAGATTTTCTATAGTAATAAACATTATCTGGGCCTGATAGTTTTTGCAAACTATATGGATGTATAATTATTGAATATCAAAAGTTAGTATAGCAACTCCCATATCCCACCCATCTTGGTCTCCATCCAGTAACACACCATTGGTATCAGAAATACCTATATAACTCATAGCTCCAATCCAAATAAAATCAAATGAAAGATACAAATTACATGGAAATGTTGGGCAAAAACTATCTATTTTTTCTTTCGATAAGATCGATAAAACTTCACCATCTTCTAACCAATAATATGTAAAAGATACATCTGAATTGTCTGTACTTAGAATTACGAAGTCAGAAAGTGGGTAATATGGAATTGTGTCAGCGGGTCTGTTGAATTGCACATCAATTTTAATTAAACTATCTACAACGGTGTATTCATCTGTACTTGTCGGAGAAATAATAATAAAGGGGGTGTTTGGAGTTGCATAAACATCAAAGCCTTTCGACCTGTTTCCTGCTTTGTCGTATACCACTATTGTAAATTTATAGGTTACATTATTGGTTAAATTAGTAATCACTTTTTCATCAACTCCATATTCTTGTACAACCTTTTTAATCCCATTATGATAATAGGTTATTTCTACTCCTTCACTTTCATCATACCATGACCAATTGAAGGAAACAGATCTATCACCAATATTATAACTGAATGAAAAAATTTTTGGAGGAGTTGTGTCCAATTCTTCATGTTCTTTACTGCAGTCGACGAATAAAAAACATAAAATAAAAGCTGACAATATAATTAATGCTCTGGCATTATTCTTCATCAGACTAATGATTTATTATAAAATATAAATTTACAGTCAAAATAACACAATGTCAAGGAAACACGCCTAGTAATAAGATTGTTATTTAATTTCCAGAAGATAATTTATAAAATATATTTAATAGCAGAGACATAGCTAAATTTCATTTAAGATATTTTTCAAACAACTTTTTGGTTTTTAGTACGATGCTTATTCGTGCTATGATTCATATCAATTTTATGGTTTTAAAACGCTAAGCCCCAGGAGAAAAAACCTAAAATACTTTGATTCTTTTTAAAATTTGTACTAACTTGAATTAAATTAATATCATGTGTAATGATATGTGTCTGGGTAAAGTGTGTAATGGTAAAATGATGTTGATATAAACTATTTGGCAGCAATGTTTTAAAGGAACATTTTAAATTAACGATTATAAACGAAAAGAAAATCAAAATGAAAAGTTTAAAATTATTTTTAATAGTTATTGTAACGAAGAACCCATAAATAGCGGATGGAGTGGTAAAAGAAAATAATACTGCTACCATTAAAAGTTGAAAGTAATAAAAAATAATAATTATGAATAAGTTAGTATTGGAAAAATTAAATGGGGAAAATATTGTTGGTGTAATACCTATAAACCCCAAAGGTTTAAATATGAAATTTGCCAATAAATCATTAACACCAAATTTTTGGCAAATAGTATTGATGTTTTTGATTTCCCTGCCAATTACCCTTTTTGTTTTGGCATTGTTATCATTTATACTCGCTGATTTATTTCTAAGTGCATCAATTTTAAGTTTGGTTTTATTAGTTCCTTTACTTCTTTTAATTCTTGCTATGCCTACTTATTTGATTTATAAAATTTATGTAAATAAAATTAAAAAATATCCGGAAACGATATTTGTAATTACAGAACAGAACTTTCACTTTTTTTTATTGGAAAATAACATGGTAAAGTTACATCACAAATTTGATGTGCCTTTCGATAAATTGAGCGAAGTTTTTTACGGTGAAATAAATAGAAAAACAAATGTTTTAGGACGTAATTTTGAAATACGTCAAAACAACAAGAAAAAAATGAAAGGGAAACTGAAAATAGCAAATAATTTATTTAATGACAGTGCAATTGACAGTAAGTTTCTTTTGCCGATTAAAGAATTACAAAATATATATCTTCAATAAAAAAATCAGAGATAGCTAACGAAGTGCCACCGACGAGCGTATTAAACAAATTTAAATAGCAGAGTTATGAGTGACTTTGAAAAACAAATTAAACAAAAAACAGACGAAGAGCTATTTAAGATTTTGATATGTTCACACGATTACCAGCCTGAATTTGTAAAACTGGCAAAAAAGGAGTTTGAAGGAACAAGAGGAAAAACCTACGAGGATTTTATCCGCGATAAAACAGATGAAGAACTTGCTGATTACTATACTCATTCGTCAGATTTTCAAACCGATTTTATTGAATTAGTAAAAAAAGAACTAACAGAAAATCGTCATATTTCTCTTGATTCATTACAGCACAAACAGAAGGTGCATAATAATGATTTAAAGAAAAAAAGAGATGGTTGGCTTACACTTTTTCTTATTGTAATTGGTATAGGAGGTGTATTATCACCAATCCGTGGATTTTTTACAATGTCTTTGTCTGACTATGATATAGGAATTGGACATTGGTTTTCAATTGCAGGTGCAGTATCTGATGGAATCTTGCTTTTAGGTATGGCCTTCCTTGCTTTTTATACCATAATATCCTTTAATAAATATAAACCTAACGCCGTTCAACTGGGAAAGTCATATCTAATTATTGCTTTTACATTCAATTTGCTTAGTTTAATAGGAGGTTATTATGAATCAAGTGAATATAAAAATGTATTTATTCCTTTGATTTGGCAAGTCATTTGGTTTATTTATTTATCGCAGTCAGTAATAGTTGAAGAGCTATTCCCAAAAGAAGAACGAAAACTATTCAAACGTGATAAAATATTATTGTTTTCGATAATTACTCCTGTCATTATTTGGAATATTTTATTGTTTATTTTTTTGGTTGGTCAAGGTGTTACTATTACTAATCAAACAATAATTGATCAGGATACCATCAATAAGAGTGAGCTGTCTTACAATGAATATACCGATGGAAGAATTATTTTTGAAAATCCGACCGGACTGGTGGTTGAAAAAGTGATAGAAGATAACGAAGCTTATTACACATTAACAGATAACGAAAACACTTCAATCTTAATTTACAGCGACTTAGACGATACCGACACAAAAGAGCATTT
This sequence comes from uncultured Bacteroidales bacterium, assembly GCA_964606845.1. Lineage (GTDB taxonomy): Bacteria > Bacteroidota > Bacteroidia > Bacteroidales > UBA12077 > UBA12077. The sequence goes on along the minus strand of CAZSIC010000134.1, from coordinate 4,082 downwards.
TGAAGAAAGTATGCGAGCATATACTGACAAAGTATTCGGGGATTTTGAGTATAAAATAAAAGATGAACAAAATTATTTCCGAAATGGAAATAGTATCTATATGAAAACCTTGCAATTTAATTCTGAACCAATAATAGAATGGTCTTTCGTAATGTTATTTAACAAAGAAACAAGTATTTGTTGTGTTCTAGCTTGTGGGAGTAAAAATGAATCTGAGTTTTTGTCAGACTTAATTAGCTCAATACGTTTCATACAGAATGTTGAATAATAAGCAAATATACAAACAACAAACCGCTGATTAAAATCAAAATTATAAACAGATGAAAAAACTATTTAGGGGATTACTCCTGTTACTAATAACATCTTGCTCTTTAGACAATATAGATGGCTTAATGAAATTGTCAAATAATTGTTTATGTAAGGTTAATGCTAATTTGGATGCAATCGTGAGCAAAGAAAAAGGAAGCGTTAAAGAGTTTTCTTTCATAAATAGTGATTTGTTTGACCTGGGAATCAGTAAAGAAAACTTTGCATTAAGTGCTGCGATTCTAATCAATAATTATTTTGAAATTAACCCAGGGCAAATAATAAAAGTAAATCTTGTTGAAGATCGGGGAGATATGAATAAGAAAATCACAACGTATACTTATGAACAAAGTGAAATAGAAAAACTATCTACCAAATATTTTATTATTGAAAAGATAATCAATGTTTTTGTACAGAATATGTATCAGGAAAATTTCTATAAATGTAAAATACTGACTGATATCCCTGTAGAAACGGAAGAATTTAACTTAATAATGTCCAAAATTCTTGAAAGTTTCGAAAAAGGATATATTGACACAAAAATACTTAGTTACAAAGTGGAAGAAGAAGCATATCATATTTACGGGGGAATTTATACTGAAAATGATATGATAAAACTTTTTGATATGGCCTTTAAAGAAACGAATAATGGTTTAAAAATCTATGCATTAGAATTCTATTAATTATACATCCGCACCTCAAAGCGGATATGGCATAAGGATTTTAATGAGTATTCAGGTGTTGCAGTCTTTACTTTTGGAATAGGTTATGTGATAAGAATAATTTTAGTCGTGGATGTTTAAATATTTTGGTAATGCAAGTTTTGGTTTCGTAATTCCGGATTTTCGTATTTTTTGATTATGACATAAACAGCTTTGCTTCATAAAAGAACTTTAATCCTAAAAGAACAAAAAAAAGCATTTGGATTTAAGAATTGATTCCAAATGCTTTTAATTGTTATTTTGAAATACTATTGCTCAACAATTTCAACTCGCCTATTCTTTGCTCTTCCTTCTTCTGTTATATTACTATAAACAGGAGATAGTGATGCAGCTCCATATGCTTTTAATTGATCTGCATTTACACTGTATTTTGTTGTTAACTCTGTAGTTACAGAGTTTGCTCGTTCTTCTGATAAAGTCATATTTGATTCGAAATCACCCACATTATCTGTATGGCCAACAATATAGAATTTTTTATTAGTATTAGCATTTATATAATCAGCAATTGTTTTTAAAGCATCAGTTGATTCAGGTTTTAATACAGATTTTCCTGTTTCGAAATGAATACCATATATTGCAATATGTCCTTTCTTCGTTATGTCAGTTGAAATATTATCTACAGAAACTAATCCGGTTTCAACAGCTTCTACTTCAATTACATCCTGGGTTATTAAGGTATAATTTTTTAAAACAATAGTATAAACGATGGCATAAATATCTTTACCGGCTTCATGTCCACGAGCAACAAGAAAGCTATGATTATTATTCCAGGTTGGGAATCTTATGCCTAATCCAAATTTTGCATTATTTAGACCTTGGTAATACCCTCCGGCTTCATAATATTTAGCATGCCAGGTATGCGGACGATCATTAAAACCAAGCTGTTCATTGGCAATAGCAATCATAATATCATAACCTGATCTTTTAAATCCTGTCTTGTAGTTATGCAAAACAAATTCAGGGTTATTATCTTTTGAAACAGAGTATTGGATTCGAGTTACTTTTCCTTCAAGCGACATTGGTTTGTTCCAGCTCATAGTTCCTTTATCGCTAACGGGCATTGTTGATTTATGAGCATCTTGAGGAATCGGGCAGGGCTTTTTCTTTTACCCGTAACCAGAAAATAGAAAATATTAAACAGAAATTATCGCAATGGTAATTAGTTGACGTCTTTACTAAAAAGCTCAAAAGCAAGGTTTACCTGTTCAGGGTTACCCAAAACATAAACAATATCTCCGTCCTGGAACGTGGTTTTTTGTACGGGATGATCAATAATTTCAGCGCCTCTTTTAATCGCCAACAAAGTAACCCCGGTTTTATTTCTTAACTGGATTTCTACTACCGATTTCCCATGTGCTTCTGAATTGGCTTCAACCTTTATCGCTGAAATATTCATGTTCGTAAGCTCATCAAAAAGGGATGGTTGGTTAATTACATCTTTTTCTGTAAACACACCGAGATTTAAGTTCCGGATATGGGTTATGATACGGTTAATTTCTTTTTGTGGATATAATCGCTTAATAAGAACTCTGTTGAACAGATCAATGGCAATTTCAAGTTTTTCAGGTAAAACCTGGTCTGCTCCCAGGTTATAAAGCTGTTCAACATTCTGGATATTTTTGGCCCGGGTAATGATATATGCCTTTTTATTTAGTGTTCTTATTTTCTCGATAATTGCCATGGATGGGATTATATTCCCTACCGAAATCACAACAACATCGGCAGTATCCACATGTGCTTGTAGTAAAATAGGAGCATTAACGGCATCTCCATAAACAACATTGTCGCCCTTATCCGATTTTTCTTTGGCAATCAGTGGATCAAAAATTACCGATATATGCTCTATCTGGTTTAATTTAGACATCGTGGATAATTTCAGGGCACTGGTATCTCTTCCAATAATCACCAGGTGATTTTTTAATCCGGACAGGTTCATTTCTTTCATTGGAAAAAGCCCATGAACCATAAAATCCGGTAAGGGTAATTTTAGTAATTTGTTAGCAAGGGGTAAAGATATTTTCATTAAGAAAGGGGTGGCTGCCATAGTAATTACAGCAACTGCCAGAAATAGCTGATAATAAAAATTGGGGATTATACCATTGCTTAATCCTATTTTGGCAAGGATAAATGAGAATTCACCCACTTGGCTTAGAGCCAGTCCGACAACTACAGTGCCCCGAAAAGTGTGCCCTAGAATGAAACCCGTTCCGCCTGCAATGATCGCTTTCACAACAAAAATCATAGCAACGCTAAGAATCACTAATTGAATATTATCAATAACAAATGACAAATCTAACAGCATCCCAATGGACACAAAAAAGAAACTGGTAAATGTATCTTTAATAGGGACAAGGTTAGAAAAAGCGTTATGACTATATTCTGATTCTGAAATCATTAATCCGGCTAAAAAAGCACCAAAAGCAAGCGACATTCCCAGTTGTGCTGTTAAAAGAGCAATACCCAGGCAGATAAGGAAAATACTCATCATAAACAGCTCCTGGTTTTTTGTCATGGCGATGTAATGAAGTATTTTGGGCAATAACCATTTATTACCAACATAAACCAACCCGATAATGAATACAGCTTTTAGCGTTAAGAAGAAAAATTCACGGGCAATATTGATGTCTTCGGCTCCAAGGATATTGCCAAGCAAAAGTAAGGGAACTAAAAGAATATCCTGAAAAATCAGGATGCCGACAATGGTTCGTCCAAAGCTTGACGTAAGCTCCGAGCGTTCCTGTAAAAGTTTTAAAACAAGTGCCGAGCTGCTTAAAGCAGCTAAAAAACCAATAAATATGCCGGCTTTCCAGTTTAGATTATAAAAATGAGAGATGCCCCAAAAAATTGCGGCCGTTAGGGAAACCTGCAATAAACCGCCAAAAAATACAATGCGTCGTATCTTTAAAAGATGTTTTAACGAGAACTCCATACCAATGGTGAAAAGTAATAATACTACACCTATTTCAGCCAGAAGCTCAATCTCATGTTCACCGTGTATTAATGCCAGCAAGTGAGGGCCTGCAATGATCCCGGTCAATAAATAGCCAACAACGG
>CAZSIC010000133.1:0-8156 GCA_964606845.1 uncultured Bacteroidales bacterium | reverse complement strand
ATTTTTATCGAAACCGAAGAGATGAAGCTCAAGCGCCTTGTTCCTGAAACAATTATTGCTTATAAAAGAAAAATTCTGGAAATTGCACAGAGCGAAACCGGCGAAAAGTTAAAAGATGCTCAGCATAAAAAGCAGGACAATGAATCGTTAAATACTTTACAGAAAGAATTTATGCAAATAACATCGGCTATTAATGAAATTTCTAAGGTACGGGGTTGGGTTGTTTTTAAATGATTTATTACTGGTGCTTTTTTAATGTAAAAGTTATTGATGTACCTTCATTAGGTTTACTTTCGATAGTAATTGTCCCTCCGTTTTTTTCAACAAACTCTTTGCATAAAATTAAACCCAGTCCGGAACCCTTTTCGTTGGATAGCCCTGGAGTTGTATAATGCTGGTCTATTCGGAAAAGCTTTGGCAAATCTTTAGCATCAATTCCTATTCCGGAATCTTTAACAGTAATGGTGATTTTATTATTTTCAGATTTTGCTATGATTTCGATTTTGCCATTTTCAGGGGTAAATTTTACTGCATTTGATATAAGATTGCGAATGATTGTTTTTGCCATATCTTCATCAGCGTATGCGGTTAATTTATCTGGGATATGAGTGTTTAATTCAATTTTTTTCTGATCGATCTTTCGTTTTATCAAATCAATGTTTTCGTTAACAATAAAATTTAAATCAACAGGTTTTGGGTTGAAATTAACTTCACCGGTTTGTGTTGATGACCAATCGAGCAGATTTTCGAGTAAATTAAATGTAGTTTGTGATAACCGGTTCAGTTCGGCCATAATATTTTTGGTTTGCTCCCTGTTGTATGTATCAAAATCGTTAGATACAAGGTTTGTTGAGCTAACCAGCGTACTTATGGGGTTACGCAAATCGTGTGCAATAATTCTGAAAAATTTATTTTTTGTTGCATTGCTAACAGCCAGTTTATCCCGTTGTTGTTCAATTTCTTTCTTTTGTTGAAGAATTTCTTTTTCAGCCTGCTTGAGTTTGGTAATATCAGAATCGATGGCAATGAGGTTAAAGGTTTTACCGTCTTTATCTACCACTGGTGTTAGCGTTGTTTGTGCCCATAATTCTTTCCCTTTTCTGGATTTGGCTTTAAACTCGTATACAACTGATTTTTTTTCATTTAAGCAGGCGGCTATTGCTCCTTTTATGTTAGGGTTATCGCTACTTTGTGCAATGTTCGTAAACTTTTCTTTTTTATACTGTTCTAATGTATAGCCATACATTTTTGTAAATGCATTATTAACCCATTCAATATTTCCTTTTTTATCGAAAATGGCAATGGCATTATCAGTTTCGCTGGCTACCTTGGAAAGTTTTAAAAGCTCAAGATTGGCTTTTTTAAGTTGTATAGCCTGATTGGTTATTTCCGATTTTTGTTTTTCCAGCTCCTTATTTTTGGTACTTATTCGGTTGTTAGCATCTTTTAAATGTTCAGCCTGAACAAGAATTTCTTCTTTTTGCATTAATATTTCCTGGGTGCGCTGAATTACAATTTTTTCGAGCTTGTCTTTTTCTCTTATTAAACGAATTGTGTATAGCCTTACAATTCCAATAATTAATAAAATTCCCAGAATAATATAGCCTAAAATAGCCGCAAAAGAGCGGTACCATGGAGGCAGGATTTTAAATTTAAACGATGCCGGGTCAGATTCTATATTGTAAACATTTTTTGCTTTTACATGAAAAATATACTCTCCCTCACGAAGGTTTGTGTATTCTCTTTTGGTTTCTCTGGTCCACTCCGACCATGTTTTATCAAATCCTTCCAGATAATAGCGATACTGATTTTTTGATTGTTCATCATAAAAAGGAAATGCATATTGAAAAGTAAGTGAATTGTTTTCAAAGTTTAAAACCGTCCCCACATCTGTAATACTTGATGTATTGATTCTGTTTGCTTGGATTACAGTGTATTCAGGGTTTTTTATTATAGTAAAATTAGTTCCAAGAAAAAGGGCAGAATCGTTACTACTTACTTTACGGATGATTGCAGGAAAAACATTGTGGTGGTCTTTTTCAAAAACATTTCTGTATCGGAATGTCCCTTCTGTTGTTCCAAACCATATCGTAGGATCAGAATAGGTAGTTACATAAAAATTAGATATGATTTTATCATATAACTTATAAATGGAAAGTGTATCGGAGCTACTCTCTTCGGTTTCTTCATCTTCCGATGACTGATAAATATTTTCTGCCACTAAAAAGGTATCCCTTTGATTGTCATATTTGTAATAGTTGTTTCCACTTATAAAAAACAGTTCTTTCTCATGGCGGAAAATACTTATTGATTTAATGGAAGGTAATCCTTTATTCGTATCGTGTAAAATGATTTGATGGGGTTTATTGTTCTTGCTTAACGGGTTTTTAATTTGATAAAGTCCTTTATAGCTTGCGCTTACCCATAAATTTCCTAGCGCGTCTTCGTTAATATCCCTGACTTGTTCGTTTATGCCAAAGGGTTTGCCCATATCTTCCCATTGTCCATTTGCGTATTTTAGTATGCCAACTCCTTTTCTTAAACTTAAAAATAAACAGGATGGATCTTTGCTATACTGATGCAGCTTTAAGACCATTTGATAATTTGAAATTCTTTTTGAATAATCTTTTTTTATCTCATAAAGGCCTCGGCTTGTTGCAATAAGCAATAGCGACTGGTCAGAAGTAGGACAATACAACTTGTTTAATTTCTCAAATAAATCTTCATCATTGTTTTTTAAATGGATGTGAGGAATGAAAAAATATAAAAATCCCCATGATTGCTCAAAGGTTCCTTTAACAGGACTGAATCTACTAACTGAAAAATCATGTCTATTACCTTCATCTTTTAAATAATAAATGCCTGATCCTGTGGCAATATATGTGTATTCATCCAGGCTGGCCACATCGGTTAATGTGCCTGCCGCTCCCAATTCATCTGTCCAGTAGCGGAATGGAGAAAAAATATCTACCCGGTTTATTCCATTGGCGAGTGCCAGCCATAACGATTGATCGTTGTCGAAATATAAATAATGTGTAGGGCTAATAATTCCAGTAGATTCACTACTTATGATATCAACAACATTTAAGGTTGTATCCACTGTAAGTACCGTACCGTTGATGGCAGCTAATGCAAAAAGTTGTTTATTAATTTTTATCCCGTGATAAAGAGTATTTTTGATAAAGTAATTATTTAAAGACTTTCCCTTCTCTGAAAGTTGTGAAATCGATGATATCTTAGCTTTTGTGCTGCTTTGGTTATATAAAAAAAATCCGCTTACTCTTGTTCCAATAAGAAAGTTATCACCAATAGGAGTGATTGAGTGTATTCTTTTATCCGCAAAAAAATCTCCTTTTTCTATGAGTTTAAGTGAATTGTCTTTAAAAGTTAATAATCCTTTCCCTATTTCATGTACATATAACTGGTTATTTACTTTAAAACTAAGGTAAAAACGCTCGCCTGTCTTTTTCCAAAAGTCAATTTTTTGATTTTTTAACCTGAAAAGGTAATTTTCGGTAAGGAAGAAAACTTCATCATCAATACAATAAGTATTCCATACATCACCAAATTCCAGATATTTTGGATCTATTAAGTGTGTTAATGATTTGTAATGAAGCTGCCCATGTTTATCGGGAGTTAAAACTCCCAACTCATTATAGGCACCAACAAATATGTTGTTATTTGAATCTTTTGCCAGGCTTCTCACATTTGACTGGTTGGTAACATGGATTTTTCTCCATGAAACACCATCGTACTCAAGGATACAATCGGAATTTCCAAAGTACATTATTCCTCTTTCATCCTGAACAACAGCCCAATTCTGAGGGCCTGCATTATAATCGGCAGGAGAGAAATATTCAGAAATTACCAAACCACTGTTTTGCGCAAGCGTATAACAAACACTTAATAAGAAAAAAAGAAAAAAAGAAAAAATGTTTTTGTTCAATCTCTTCATCAAATACCTTCGGCTTTATTCAGTTGGTCTAACTTTTTAATTACAGGTTCTTTATATTTTCTTCCTATAGGTAGTTCTTTATCTCCAATATCAATCCCAGAAAGGCTGTATGCATCAATTTTATTAATCGCAACAATGAAAGAGCGGTGGATCCTTGAAAATTGGGTTGAAGAAAGGATTGATTCGAAATAACTTAATGGCTGTTTAGTAATTACCTTTTTACAAACAGTAACTACTTTTACATAATCTTTAATGCTTTCGAGGTATAAAATATTTTTTAAATATACTTTTACCATCTTTTTATTCTCTTTCAAATAAATGAAGTCATTTTCGCTAAAAGCCTCTTTTTCCAGTGATTTTTTCTCAATTACACGATTTACAGCTTTTAATAATCTCTCAAGGGAAATGGGTTTAAGTAAAAAATCATCCACATTTAAATCGAATCCTTCAATGGCATAGTTTTTATTTGCCGTTATAAAAATTATGGATGGAGGGTTAGATATACTTTTAACAAAATCAACACCCGTTAAGCCGGGCATTTCAATATCGAGCAAAATGATATCCACCTCTTTTTCTTTTAAAAACTCGAAAACAGGTAATGCATTATCAAATTTCCCGACAATTTCTATGTAAGGAATTTTTTTTAAGTACCCCTCAATTACTGCTATAGCTAATGGCTCATCATCAACTATAACACATTTTAGATTCATAAAAAACTAAAAATTAGATGGTTAGGCATATAAGTTTAAATATATTAGTGAGCAATTTATAAATAATTTTTAAAAATTTATATCTAAAATCAATATTTATTGAAATATCTGAGAAAGTTGTTTTTTGGGGGTAAAAAATTGACGTTTGTCGATTCGTAAATTTTTGTTTAATGAAACTTTATAATTTAGAGGTGAATTTAAATACTAAATATTACAAGCAGTAATTTTTTCATGATGCAAACATACTAATTCTAACCCAAGACTCACTCTAATTTATTATCCTAAACCCAAAGAAGGTGGCGATTTTTTCGGCACCTTCTTTATTTTGGTTACATGTTTTTTTAAGATAAAAATAATCGTCAAAAAAAGTATAAGATTAATCTTTTGTGTATTTTAACAGTCAAAAGTGAAAAAATAAAATGAGATCATTACTGTTACTTTTAATCGGAATATTAGCTCTTTCATTTAAGAGTAGTTGCGAAAATCATACTCCATCAGATCAGGAGGTAATCCAACAAATTTTTTCTGAAGCGCTTGCTAGTTTTGAGTCTTACAATAATTTACATTATCTCACCGAAAATTTTCCAAAACGCCTGGCATGTTATCCCCAAGGCATAGAAGCTGCTAAATGGACTAAGCAAGTTATGGATAATATGGATTTGGATAAAGTTTTCTTGCAGGAAATTGAAGTCATGAACTGGAAACGTGGAAATATTGAATTAGGAGAAATCAGGGATAAGAAAGAAAAGATAAAAGTAAATGTTTGTGCTCTGGGGCGTGGTATTTCAACTGATAAAAAAGGGGTTAAAGCAAAAGTAATTGAAGTAGATGGGCTGGAAGGTTTAAAGAAATTATCACCAAATCAGGTTCAAGGGAAAATTGTATTTTTTAATCAAGCTATGGATTCCACATTGGTAAATCCTTTTCGAGCCTATGGACAGGCAGTTGGCCAGCGTTTTAATGGCCCAATTTTAGCTGCAGAATATGGTGCGGTAGGAGCAATAATTCGTTCATTAACCACATCTATTGATACTTTTCCGCATACCGGAACTACTCGGAAAGCACCTGCCGGTAAAAGTGTTCCTTCAGTGGCGATCGCAACTAAACATGCCGATTTGCTTAGCCATAGATTAAAACAAAATCCACATCTTAAATTTTATTTTAAAACAAATTGCAAGAATTTTCCTGATACCATATCATATAATGCAATTGGAGAGATAACAGGCTCACAATTTCCGAAAAAATATATTGTTGTAGGTGGGCATCTTGATTCGTGGGATAATAGCCCCGGCGCCCACGACGATGGTGGAGGTTGCATGCAATCCATTGAAGTGTTAAGGATTTTTAAAGCCATTGGTTATCAACCAAAACACTCTATTCGTGCAGTAATGTATATGGATGAAGAAATTTCTCAAGGGGGTGGAAAAATGTATGCCGATGAGGCTGAAAGAAAAGGAGAAGAGCATGTTTTTGCAATAGAAAGTGACAGGGGTGTGACAATACCTGCAGGATTTTCTATTGATGCCGGGGATGAAGTATTAGAGAAAATTAAGTCATGGAAACCTTTATTTAAACCTTATCATATTAATGTTTTTATTAAAGGTGGCGGAGGTGTTGATATTGGGCCCTTGAAAAAACATGGAACCCCATTGGCTGGATTATTAACAGATCCAACAAACTATTTTAACTGGCACCATTCTGCCAATGATACATTTGATCAAATAAACCGAGAAGAAATGCAAAAAGGAGCTGCTGCAATGGCAGCACTTATTTATTTAATAGATAATTACGGCTTGTAATTTTTTGCAACTACCAAATTAATACAAAATTGAATTTGAACTTTATCCCGACAATTTTGTTTCAAATTATAAAAAAAATATATAACAAAATATTTTATTATCTTAATTTTTTATTCAATGAAAAACATTGACCGACGAATCGTAATTCTAGCAGCCTTTATTTTTATTGTAGGGTTAGCATTTGGGATCATGAAATTTTTAATTGCCCAGAAAGAAGATCCTTTTCGGCGGCCTCCAGTAGTGGCAAAAAGATATGTAAAAACTGAGGTCGTTGATTATAAAACCATCGTTTCTCCGGTAAAAGCACCGGGGCGTGTTAATTCTATAGCTAATGTAGATATTATTGCTGAAGCTTCGGGTAAATTAATCGTTTCTGATGTAGCATTAAAAAAAGGAGCCAGTTTTTCTAAAGGAGATATCCTTTTTACGGTTTATCCCGATGAAGCAGCCTTAGCTTTAAAATCAAGAAAAAGTCAGTTCCTTAATCAGTTGGCAAACCTGTTACCAGATATAGCCATTGACTTTACTGACTATGAGCAAACTTTCAGATCGTTCTTTAATTCAATAGATATTAATAAAAAACTTCCTGAATTTCCATCGATAGAAAATGAAAAATTGAAAATATTTCTTGCCAGCAGAAATATTTTAAGTGATTATTACAGTATTTTAAAAGATGAGTTACAGTTAAATCGTCACACCATAAAAGCTCCTTTTAGCGGCACATATGCCGAAGTTTATCTCGAAGTCGGGGCTTACACAAATATGGGTGGTCGTGTAGCGAATGCCATAAGAACAGATATTTTGGAAGTTGAAGTCCCTCTGGAAAGGTTCGATGCTGAATGGGTAAAAATAGGAGATCGGGTTACCGTACATTCTGATATAAAGTCTATGGACTGGAATGGCAAGGTACTCCGTAAGAGTCAGTTTGTCGATCCTCAAACACAATCTCAAAATATTTATATCCAGATAAATAACAATAAACAAAAGTCCGTGCTTGTTGGTGAGTATCTTCAGGTTACTTTTTCCGGACATCCCATAGAAAATGCTATGGAAGTTCCTCGAAATGTAGTTTTTAATACCAATGAAGTTTTTGTGGTTGAAAATCAGCGATTAAGCAAACGAATTATTAATATCATTAAATTAAACGAAAAAACGCTGATTTTTAATGGACTGGAAGAGGGTGAATTATTAGTAACTCAACCATTGGTAAATGTACAGGAAGGTACCCTGGTCGAATTACAGCAGGATAACAATGGCGAACAGTCAACTGGTCAGCAATCTGTTGATGAATAAAATTATAAAATTTTCAATCAAAACACAGTTATGAGGAAATTAATTGAAAGGTTTGTTGAATTCCCTATATATGCTAATCTGATTATTGCTTTTGTGATACTGGCTGGAACCATTAGTCTGCTTTCAATGAATAAGGCTTTTTTCCCTGAAAGAGAAAGTAGAATTATTACGGTTTCTGTTTATTATCCGGGTGCTTCGCCAGTGGAGATGGAGGAAGGTGTTACTTCCCGAATTGAAGAGTCTATTCGCGGATTAATAGGAATAAAAGAGATTACATCAACATCGGTTGAAAATAGTGCACGTGTTACCATAGAAACTTCGGGTGAATATCCTGTAGATGAGGTTTTGATGGAAGTAAAAAATGCCGTTGATGGAATTTCATCGTTACCAACAGCTGCA
>CAZSIC010000132.1:0-8203 GCA_964606845.1 uncultured Bacteroidales bacterium | reverse complement strand
GTTAACAGGAAGTCGTAAAAAATTATTGCGACTTCCTAATTGTTTTTATATTCTGTTGGTTCGTAATCTTCTTTTGATTGTAATTCAATAATATCCTGGTATAAAGTTTTGTTTTTATGTTTAAGATTTTCAATTTCCAATAACAACTCTTCTTCACGGTTTGCCAAACGTTCTTGAGTTACCGTTAATTCTTCCATATTTTGCCGCATTTCTTCTTCCTGGGCTTTCATTTCTTCTGCTTGTTGTTGGGTCCTTTCCAGTAACTGACTTGTTTTTAAGTTCATTTTCACAAAAAACAGGTGCGAAGCTATATTTTCTGCAATACGCTCAACAAAGTTTATTTGATATTTTTCGAACGGAGTAAAAGAGGCAATCTCAATAATACCCAACACCTCATTTTCTCTTTTTAGCGGTACAATTAATAAACTTTTAGGATTGGCACCGCCCAGACCGGAAGTAATCTCCAGATAATTATCCGGAATGTCTGTCATATAAATGGTTTCTCCCTCAATGGCACATGTTCCTATTAACCCATCTCCTAATTTAACTTGTTTGTTGGCAAATTTTCTTCGGTCGTAAGCAAAAGCTGCCATTAGATTAAAAATTGTTTCTTTACCATTAGCATCACCTTTTATAAATATCCCGCCTTGATTTGCATTTAGGTATTTAACAAGGTTTTTAATGATTTGATAAGATAATTCTTCGATGTTGTCGTTATTTTTTCTTAAAATATCCGATAATAAGCTTACTCCTTCGTTGTTCCAAATTCGTTTTTCACTTTCTTTAATCTGCTGCTCTCTTTCTTCAGCAACTTGTAACAATTTGTTTCTCATACCTATCAGGTTTTCTCCCAATTCTCCCTTATTATCAAAAACGCTTACTTCCTTTTTTAAGTTTCCATTGCCAACTTCTATAGCAAATTCTTTGGTTCGTTTAAGATTATCTGTAAGCATGTTAATTGATTTTTTCATGTCAGCAATCTCGTCGGTGGCTTTAATTTCAATTTTTCCTGGTAACTCGCCATTTCCAAGCCGCGTAATATAACTACGTAAGTTATTAATCGATCTTACAAGATAACTTGAGTCACGATATAGGATGACTAATATTAGAGTAGATAATAAAATGATACTAAAAAAAAGGGTAAGGACCGCTTGGGAAATTTTCCTTTCGGAGTTCTGATATATTGTTTCATGAATAAATGCCAGGTTTTTTTCAACTTCATCAATATTTTGGCTAAGTTGTTTCATCATACCACTGTTATCCGATAAGCCTATTTCTATATCCTTTTTTATTACCTCATGAAAAACAACCTGATATTCGGTTAATAATTGAGAAATCTGATCTTTTGTGTTTTTATTAGCATCTTTTGATAGTTCTGTTTTAAATTCTGAAATAACGTTATCAAATTTTTCCTTATAATTTAAATCTTTTCTTAGTAAATAATCCTTCTCATGTCTTCGTAAAGTGAGCATGTACTGAGAATAAAGCAGATTATTCTGATTGTTTACTGTTGTTTCTACTGAATGAATTTTTTTTCTCATTTGGCCAATAAGGCCATAGTCTTTAAAACCTTTAAGTTTTACTAATTCAACTAAGTGATTGAAATTTTCTCTATATTTTTTAAAATCATACGCTATTAACTGAACCTTATGTTCTAATTTTAATGTATTGATTTTTTCATTTTTTTGTAAACTCTTTATTTCTTTTTCTATTTGGCTTAATGATTCATAAAAATTATCAAGAATTGTACTGGCATTATTTTTATAAAAACTGATATTGGTAGTTTCTTTTAGTAAAAAATCCTTTTCCGATTTTCGTAGTTCCAATTCCTGAATAAATAGCTCATCTATATTGCTTAGGATTGAGTATTGCTTAAAGGTATTTTTTAAATAGAAATTGGTCATTAAACCTAACATAAGCAGGATTAATGTTATAACTATTGCTGTGCTTATAAGCCTTGATTTAATGGTTGAATTTAATTTCTTCATTGCCCGATTTTTAGGGCATAAAAATATTTTTATTAACCTGAAATGTTGCTAAGCAAATATTAAATCTGCGTTAATGATTTATTAGTTGAAAGATGGGATAAAAAAAATGCTCTTCGAAAAAAGAAGAGCATTTGGCATAAATAATTAAAGTATTTTAATTTTCAGATTTTTTACCAAATTTAAAGTCGAGGCCTAAGGCTACAAATAAATTGTCTTTGTCATATTCTTCTGTGGTTGTGAACGTTTGTCCCAATGCGTCTGTAGCACTATAAATTTTTCTGGCATCATTATAAATGGTATACCCAACACCTAAATTTAAATTAATACCGGGATTAATAGCATAAGCTCCTCCTAAACCAATTGAATTGGAATGATTACTATAGCTCAGGTCGGTTTGATAATCTTCAGTTACACCGGTTTGGGTATTCAAATAGCCGATACTTAATAAAAGCTTTTCGGAAACACTATATTCCAGTCCTAATGCAAATTCAGTAGAGTTTCTGTCTATCACTTCGTCGTTATCTACATAAACACCATTTAATTTTTTACCATAATTGGCGTTTTTATCGAAATACATATGGAAACCACTGGCTACCGATAATTTATCGGTTATTTTATAATCGAAACCTGCGGCAAACATAGCGGGCATGTCGTTTCTAATTTTCTCTCCATCGGGGAACATACCTGTTGCAATATCATTAACAGGATCATAATCGATGATAAAATCTTTGGTTGTATTGTTTTCTAATTCAAGTTCAGTTTTGAATTCGTATTTTAGGCCAATATTTAATTTATTGGTTGGGCTAATATTAACACCAATGATTGGAGCAAAACCGGAACCTGTTTGTTCTACATCTACATCTTCCTGGTCGGCAAGTACATATGCAGCTCTTCTTGCACCGTTATAGGATTGATTAACCACATTATAACCCTGGTCAATGGTATGTACTGATGGATCGAGCCCAAAGTTATCATATCCTGCAGACAGTTGATTATAAGTTTCTAAATCTATAATCGATGCACCATATGCCTGATCTAGTGTTAAACTACCTGCGCCTCCGTCTGATAAACTGTATAAACCATCATTAAGTGGCTGAATAGCTGTTGCAGTAGATTCAAAGTAGGCTGCTGCCGGAGTTTCTGTTCCTCCAAGTGTGATTGTTATATCCTTTAAATAACCATTATAAGTATTTTTTGCAGATACATATCTGGCGCCCAGATATACCGAAAGCATTTCATTAAATTCATAAGATGCACCTAGTTGATAGCCCCAGTAAACTGAAGAGCCTTCGAAATAAGCATCTAAGTTGTAATCCGTTACACCAGGAACGGAAATTTTTAGATCTGAAATCGGAATTTCAAAAGATGGGAGGCCGTTGTCGAATGTTGCACTTCCTCCACCACCCACAGGGTTTATTCCAAGCGATATCGCAAATTTGCCTTTTTTATAAGCACCATAAATGCCGGGGAATAACGGTACACTTACTTCTCCCTGATACTCTACCGGACCGCCTGATAAATAAGGATAATCCGATGTTACATATTTATTTTGTAAAATATACTGGTTATTTAACGAAAAGTGAAAACCATCACTTAGTTTGGTTAAACCAGCAGGATTAAAAAATACAGCATCAATATCTGTTGATGCATCGCGTGCAAACATACGTATATATGCCGCACTCTGGTTTTGGTTGGTTACAATTCCTCCTGAATAGGAAAAGAGAGGGACAAAAAGTATTCCAATAATTAAAAGGGTTATTCTTTTCATAATGAGTTAATTTTGATTATTGCACTAAAGATAAAGTTTTCTTAAAATAAAAATACAAAAAAATCGACTAAAGTTGATAAAAATATCGACCAGCAAGTAGCCTTGTTTTGTAAACTAATGAAATACAGCGAAATTAACGATTTTTATTTTGGAATTCATCTAAATAAATTTCGACTGTATTATATATCTAGTCGAAAAAAGCTTTCTGTTTATTTAGAAAGCTTTTATTTATTATCGAATAAGTATGGAAGGTTATAATCCAAAACTTGACTTTAATAATGGTTTATCCTGGTTCTTAGTCCTTTGTCTGCAGCCAAATGCAACATTTAATCCAAAGCGTAAATTTACTGCTGATGTTTTATGTCCCCACAGAGCAGCAGAGGCATTGTCAGAAATTACATACAATTGTAGAGGAGCACCTCCTAGCACTAATCCAAATCCAATATTATTGTAAGTACCATTCATGATTGAATAACTTAAACTTGCAGAAATACCATTTATGGGCCGTACGTTGGCTGAAAATGTAAATGCCTGGTTTAAATAATCGTTGTAAATATATGATCGGGATAAAAAGCTTAGGTCAAATTTAGGCGATACAAAATAAGAAGCTCCAACATATATTTTAGTGCCCAGACCTGTAGTATAACTGTTTGATTGATTTGATATTGTAAAACTATTTTCCAGCGAGTCAATTACCTGTTCAAAAGGGTCTTCATCAGATTCTTCTGAACCAATTTCATCACTTACATCAACACCTTTAAATGAATATTCTCCTTTTAATTCCAGGTTTGTTACATCTTTATCCCATTTTATATAACCCAGATCGATTAAGCTTAAAGAAATAGCAACTTTGTCAATCGGTTTATAATAAATACCAATATCTATTCCAAACCCCATGTTCTGATGTAATAACGCCAGATCGATTAATGAATCGGTTTCTGAGTTTTCGATATAAGCTGGTACTTCGAAACCGTCGAAATCACCATCGGCATTTGTAGTTGTTGTCAGAGGGGAGGAAGTGTTCACTACTGCATCAGCATTGATATAGATAGAATCGCGACTTGAATAAAATCCTAAAATGTTATTGCTGCTATTGGATATATTGGCATGTCCGAACAATACTTTTCCTCGGACTCCAACAAATAAATCATTGCTTAACTCTTTGGCAACACCAATTCCGTATTCTCTGTAAAAATTGGCATTTACTCCTAAATTGCTAAAATCTGTTGTTTTATAAATAAAATTTTTATTCCCATTTAAAGCAAAATCCATTAAATCCTCAGGATAGTTTAATGACATGGAAAGCTTTTCTGATAAGTTAAACGAGAAATACCAGCTATTGACTCTAAAACCAAAAGATAACAGATCTGTTTGAAAATCCTGGAAAAAGGAATTGTTATTTCCGAGTTTAGAAAGGAAATCAGATTTATTAAATTCTGCATCAGGGTGCAGAAATGTGATTAATGAATCTTCTGTTGGATGTTTCATTATTAGGTCTGATAAAGTATACCTGTTATTTCCAGCTTCAAATTGTAATGACGATACAGCCGGTAGGCCGAAAAAGAAATTACATTTGGGCTGTATGGCTGGATTCATTTGATTGGATTGAGGAATCCTGTTCATATAATAGAGTGTTTGACTGTTTTGAGCAAATACATATTCTGTATTAGCTGCCAAAAGTAAACTTAAAATGCTGATGATTATAATATGATTGAATTTCATGAGCAATGGTATTATAAATCATTTGTATTAATGGTGGCTTCAATATCTATACTTAAATTAAAATCTACGGTATAGTAATCGTAAAATTTAACTGCAATATCGTCCTCAAATCCGGTTGTTTTTAATGCTGCTTTAATGACTGCAAATTTTACATTTTCCAGGTTCTCAATATCTGGTTTTAAATATTCGATTACCGAGATTTTTTTGGTGGGATATGCTACTTTATAGTCTGAGTCAATTTGTCCTGCAGCTATAATTGGTTGGCTGCCGGCATCAAATAGTGTATCAACAGGGGCATATAATTCGTCCAGAAAATATATCTGAAAATCGATATCAAGAGGCAGTCCGTTAAAAACTTGTAGGATAATATTTAGCTTTTCAACCATTTCGGCGTCTTCGTTAATATCGCTAAGGTCCATATCAATTGTATCCTGTAGAGCAATATTATTGGCTTTAAACCAAAGTGGTAGAATAAATTCTAGTCCTACATCTATTCTGCTGTCTTTGCTTACAAAGTTGTAGTTTTCATCTGGCCCGTCGGGGTTTGATGTGGCCAGCATGTTATATTCTAACCTGTTAGGCATAAATGCCAGAAATTCAGAAATAGAAGAGTTGTCCCCATTTATAGAAATTACGGTATCTTTCGTTTGTCCAAATTCATCGAGTTTTGGGTAAGCGTAACGAAATGGGTTAACGCCTGGATTAAAAGTCAGATTTACCGAATCACCTTCACTGTCAAAACCTGTAAGTCTTTGTATATCAACTTCTGCAGGCAGTCCGTATGAATTGCTGATATTAAAATTAATTTGTGGATTTTCAAATTCGATATATCCGTCAGTTAAAGTTTCGAAGAAGCCCAAATCAATTTCTCCAACTTCTGTTATCAGGTCGTAATTTCCAATATATCCAAAAATAGCAGAAAAATTAAGGTCTGTAAGGGTAGCAGCGATCTCTACCTGGTCGCCTGAATCTATGCCGTTGCCAGAATTATATAAAATAAGTTTAAAGTCAAAAGGTAAATAGGTGGTATCTGATGCAGTAGTATCTTTAAGTTCAATTACATAGTTATCTAATGAAATAATTTCGTTTACGGTAAATGTACCACTCGGGTCGCTTATTGTAATGGTATCTGTAAAAGGCTCACCCTGGTTGTTTCGAATAAACTGACTGGAAAGAATTACTTTTCCGGTATGTTCAAAAGTAGAGTTTACATCGATATTCAGATTAGCAGATTCAATGTAAATACTGTCAAGCTTTTCATTGTTACTAAAAGTAAAAGAGAAATTTTCTTTCCGTTCAATAATAACTGAATCACCCCAATCAATGTAAGCCGGAACATCAATATCTGATTCAATAAAATATTCGAAAAAATCCTGATCTGGTACTTCCAGCAGGTCTTCGGCTATAAAAGATAACAATGAATCTTCGTAAGTTATGAAAAGTAAACCTTCTTCGTAGGTACTGATATAACTTGTACTGTCAAATTCGCTAATAATGTCATTTAGCGATAACGATCCGTAAGCTAAAGGAGTTAATAGTCCCATATTAATCTCCATTTCATCGCTTAATTTGTCAAATTCATATTCATCGTGCATGCAGCGTGAAAATAGTAAAACAACAACCAGCACGATCCCTAATTTGAAAATTCCTAAATGCTTTAAATGGTTCATATCATTATTGTTAAAATATCACTCTAATTTACGGAATAATTATATAAAAAGTTATATTGTGAACCAACAATTAAGTTAAATTGGTTATGTGAACTCTCTAAATAGCCAATACTAAAGGGTGTGCTTCCTTTTAAAGGGAAACCTTTGTAAATATCTCCATTACTATTAAACAAATAAATTTGCCCTGAGTTTTTGGTAACAACACCTAGTTTTCGGTCATCATACGAAAAATAATAATAAACCGGAGGGTATGTTATGTTTTCTTTAAATGTATAATCAAATATTTTATTACCATTTCTTTGATATACTTCCAGTTTATTTTTATCAGCAAAAATAAAATCTTTAAAACCATCAGCATCAATATCCTGGTAATCGAAAAAGTGATTGCCAGAATATGTTTTAATTCTTTTTTCGGTTACCTGTCCATTTAGGTCAATCATTTTTATCATTCCGGAAGTATCGGTTGTTACAAAGCGGGTATTTGTTTTGTTGTCGGCTAATTCCAGGACAAAAGGATTATTTTTTGATTTGGCAAACTGGCTGTTTATCCGTATTCTTTCCTGTCCGCGCCGGTTTAATATATAAACCCTGTACTGATCGGCAAAAACAATATAATCCCTGGTTTTTACTCTAAAATGCTGAAGAGGTGTATTTACAGGTGTATCAGTTTGTTGAAATTCCCATCCGTTAATAAGATTCCCATCTAAACCATACAGGTATACATTTTTATTTTCGCAAGGGATAAACATCCTGTAGTCTAAGTTCTTTTCATAGTCTAAAAGAGTAATACCGGCTGTTGAGGGGGATCTTAATTCTACGGGGTAACGCTCGACATAATTACCGTTTCGATCGATTAAATGGATTTTGTTTTTGGTGCTAAAAAGCAATTGTAACTTACCGTTTTTGTAATAATCAACCTGGTAGACTTCACTGTTGATTTTTTCATTTAGCTGCATGCGCCACAAAATCCTTCCTACTTTGTTTATCAGGTAAATTTTATGATTTAAATCCTGAACAAATATTTCATTTTCCTGAGTATAATGTTTGGTTACCAG
>CAZSIC010000131.1:7365-8293 GCA_964606845.1 uncultured Bacteroidales bacterium | reverse complement strand
TATTCCCTTATTCCCTTATTCCCTTATTCCTCTATTCCTCTATTCCTCATATTCCTTTACATTACTCCACGCCTGCTTCTTTTAATCTTTCGGCATTTTCGGCCATTTGTAACTGTTCAATAATTTCCTGTATATCGCCATCTATAATAGCATTTAAGTTATACAGGGTAAGATTTATTCTATGATCCGTAACGCGCCCTTGCGGATAGTTATAGGTTCTGATTTTTGCCGAGCGATCGCCGGTAGAAACCATTGTTTTTCGTTTAGATGAAATATCATCAAGATATTTCTGATACTCCAGATTATATAATCTGGTTCTCAATTCAGCCATTGCTTTATCAAGGTTTTTAAGCTGCGATTTTTCGTCCTGGCAGGTTACTACAATTCCTGATGGAGTATGTGTTAAACGAATAGCCGAGTAAGTTGTATTTACCGATTGGCCACCTGGCCCTGATGAACAGTAAGTGTCTTTACGGATATCTTCCTGTCGCAGATCAATATCAAAATCTTCGGCTTCGGGTAAAACAGCAACCGTAGCTGCTGAGGTATGGACTCTGCCCTGTGTTTCGGTTTGCGGAACCCGCTGTACCCGATGTACGCCCGATTCATATTTCAGGATTCCATAAACACCATCGCCGGAAACTTTCATCACAATTTCTTTATATCCACCAACAGCACCTTCACTAAGATGTGTAACTTCTACTTTCCATTTTTTCCGCTCACAATATTTTAGATACATTCGGTATAAATCGCCTGCAAAAATACTGGCTTCATCACCTCCCGTACCAGCACGTATTTCTAAGATTGCATTCTTTTCGTCCTCAGGATCTTTGGGTAATAATAACAGTTTAATTTTTTCTTCCAGGGGGTCAATTTTTTCTTCCAGTTCTAAAAGCTCCATTTTAGCCATCTCACGCATCTCTTCATC
>CAZSIC010000131.1:0-7355 GCA_964606845.1 uncultured Bacteroidales bacterium | reverse complement strand
GTAGCCAAAATATCTTTTGCAGACTTAATATTACTCAAAATATTTTTGTATTCTTTGTATGCCTCAATAATAGGTTCCAGGTCTCGATATTCCTTATTCAGCCTCACATACTTTTTCATATCGGCAATAATGTCTGGGTCGGTAATTAACTGACCAACCTCATCAAATCTTAATTTAATCCCCTCCAGCTTATCCAGTATAATATTATTACTCATAATTCTCCTTTTTTAAATCGGTGCAAAATTAACAATTTATTCGATAACATGTTCAGTTTACTGATATTGGAATTCTCCAAATTCGCTTTTTATTGTAAGGCGCTTCGAACCTGACTTCTCGCATCTTCCAATAATTTGTGCATCAATACCAAAACTTTCAGATATCTCAATAATATCATTGGCTATTTCGGGCTTAGTGTAAATTTCCATCCGATGCCCCAAATTAAACACTTTATACATCTCGTCCCAGTTTGTGCCCGATTCTTTCTGAATAATTTTAAATAATTCAGGAATTTCAAACATGTTATCTTTGATAATATGAAGATGATCAATAAAGTTTAAGATTTTGGTTTGTGCACCTCCCGAACAATGAATTAGACCATGAATTTCGGAACGATAATTTTTAAAAATGTTTTTTATTACCGGAGCATAAGTCCTTGTTGGCGAAAGCACCAGCTTCCCTGCATCTAGTCCAAGTTGTTCGATCGTATCAGTTAATTTATAACTTCCGGAGTAAACAACACTTTCGGGCATAGCCGCATCGTAACTTTCGGGATATTTTTTGGCCAGATAATGATTAAAAACATCATGCCGTGCTGATGTTAATCCATTACTCCCCATCCCACTGTTATAATCTTTTTCGTAGGTGGCTTTTCCAGATGAACTTAAACCAACAATTACATCGCCTTCGCTGATATTATTATTATCAATCACCAAATTACGTTTCATTCTGGTGGTAACAGTCGAATCCACAATGATAGTCCTAACCAGGTCGCCCACATCGGCGGTTTCGCCACCGGTTGAGTAAATTGAAATACCAAGACCCCTTAACTCCTGAAGCAATTCTTCGGTTCCATTTATAATGGCTGCAATTACTTCACCGGGAATTAAATTTTTATTTCTGCCAATGGTTGATGACAGCAAAATATTATCAGTTGCTCCCACGCAAAGCAGGTCGTCAAGATTCATCACTACGGCATCCTGAGCTATTCCTTTCCAAACCGATAAATCGCCTGTTTCTTTCCAGTACATATAAGCCAGCGATGACTTGGTACCAGCACCATCGGCATGCATGATATTACAGTAATTCTCATCATGACCTAAAATATCAGGAATAATTTTACAAAAAGCCTTGGGATATAATCCTTTATCAATATTTTTGATTGCATTGTGAACATCTTCTTTCGAAGCGGATACACCTCTTAAATTATAACGAGAATCTTTTGACATGATGTTGTGAATAAAAAAATTAGGTTGCAAAATTAGCAATTAGTTCTCAACAATTAAAATTTAGGCAAAGATTGATTAAAAAAAGGATTTCTGCAAAAAACAGAAATCCTTTGATTGTATGACAATTAAAATATTTATTTATTCGGTTCGTAATTTGTAGAAATTACCTGGAATTCAGTTCTACGATTGATCTGATGAGCTACTTCTTGTTGTTCTTCACTTTCTAGATTTTCAATAAACTCAGGAGTTAATTCTGTTCCTTCAGAAAGGAAATCATGCTGTTCGGCTAATTTAGCATCCACCACTTTTGGCATGGTTGCGGCATAACCTTTAGCCCGAAGCCTTGCAGGCTCAATTCCTTTTTCAATCAGGTAATTAACTACAGATTGCGCTCGTTTTTGCGATAATTCAACATTTGTTGCAGCCGTACCTCTTGAATCGGTATGCGAGCGCAATTCAATAACCACATTCGGATTATCATTAAGTGTTTCTACCAGTTTATCCAATGCCACCATGGATTCCGGACGTAAATCCCATTTAGCAAAATCGTAGAAAATATTTGGCAACTCAATTGGTTCAGCAATTGAAGAAAGGCGTATTTCAATGTCAAAATCCTGACTTTCGGTTAAGCCTTTTGTCGTTTCTTTCTCTTTACCGGTAAGGTATCCTTTTTTTGAGGCGATAAATACATAATCGGTGTTAGGCCTTAACATAAATTTAAAGGACCCTTTATCATCGGTTTCGTTTGCCAGTGTCATACCATCGCTACCCACAAGCTTAATGGTAGCATCGGCCAATGGATCGTCGGTTTTATCGTTACGCACAACACCTTCTACACTAAATTTTAATGGTGGTAAAACAAAAGAATAGATATTATCTCTTCCATCTCTTGAGGAACTAAAGTATCCACGTTCTTCTTCTTTTTCAATAATGATTCCAAAATCATCATATGTTGAATTGACTGGATATCTCATGTTTTCTACGTTCCAGTTTCCCCTTTCGTTTTTGGTAGCTCTGAAAATATCAAGCCCTCCCATTCCCGGGTGATAGTCGGATGAAAAATATAATGTACCGTCATTATGAATATAAGGAAACATTTCATTGCCTGGTGTATTAATTTCTTCGCCTAAATTAACCGGATCATCCCATTGTCCATCCTGAGAATTACGCGTTAGTTTCCAAATATCTTTTTTACCAATACCTCCGGACATATCAGAGACAAAATACAGCTCAAGCTCATCTTCAGAAATAGAAGGGTGTGCAACTACAATACTATCAACTGCAATATTTAAAGGTTCTGGTTTACCCCATCTTTCTCCACTGCGTTTTGAAACTAAAATCTGGCAACCAAGGTTGTCTCGTTTATGCATCTCACAGCGTGTAAAAAACATCGTGTTATAATCTTTGCTTAAAGAAACGGCTCCCTCTTCAAATTCGGTATTGATATTATCGCCTAAAGGTACAGGTGTACTCCAGTTACCTTTCATGTCTCTTTTTGAGGTAAAAATATCGGAAAAATTATATCCGGTAGCACCATGAGTATCATCACCGGTAGCTTCGTCGCGAGATGAAGTAAAAAAAATTTCATCATACTCGGCTTTTGCATAAGCAGGGCCGTAATCGCTTTCGCGTGAATTAAAAAATTTCATTTCGGCTACTTTATATCCATTGGGATTCTCCAACCATTTTTTTGCCAGCTCTGACGATTTGATACCAATATCACCACGGGGATCGTTTGGTATCAGTTTTTTATACTGCCTGTAATTTTCTTCAGCTTCGTCAAACTTTTCATTGATCTTTAATGCATCTGCATAATAAAGATAAACCAACGGATTTGGATACTCTTTTTGAACAGCCCGTTTAAACCACATTTCAGCTTTTCTGGGTTGGTGAGTTTTTCGATAACATTCAGCCACCTGAAATGTAATTTCAGTTTTCAAATCGTTATCAGTAACTTTACTATACGCATCCCGAAGCCTATCAATGGCCTCGTAATATTGACCATTTACATAATACTCGTTTGCTTTTTCATAAACACTTAATTGACCAAAAGCTACGGCATGAATAATCAGGCTCAAAAGGGTGATAAAAAATATTCTTTTAATATTCATATTTTTTCAGATTACAACATGATGTAAAATGTAAAAGTAAAACTTTTTATACAAAATAAAAAGATGCGCAGTGAATTGCAACTAATTGTTTTATCGAAAAAAAACGACAATAAATCTTATTTTATTGCATTTTAATAAAACCTTTTGAATTTCAACTGTTTGCTTTATATCAACACCTTACCTTGTAAAAAGCAATTCCCTGTATTTTGGGAATGGCCACAACTCATCATCAACAATAAGTTCCAGTTTATCTACATGATAACGAATATTATCTAAAAACGGTACAACATAATTGGAATATTCAGGTGCTTTTTTTCGCACATCTTCAATTTTATTAGCCTTTTTTCGCGCTTCAATCAATTGATCTGATAAATCTTTAATAATTCCTATACGCTCAGATATTTCACTAATAGCATTTAATTGCGAGTTTGCCATATGCTCATAAATATTTTGCGGATAAAGTTCTTTAATACCTTTAACATTTTGAATTAAGATATTTTGATACTTTAATACCGTAGGAATAATATGATTTCGAACTAAATCGCCTAATACCCTGGCTTCAATCTGCACTTTTTTAACGTATATCTCCAGACGAATTTCATACCTGGCTTCCAGTTCACGATCAGTTAACACCTGTGCCTTTCCAAAAATATGTTTTGTTTTATCACTAATAAATGCTAATAAAGCTTCAGGCACATCAGAAATATTAGACAAACCACGCTTTTCGGCCTCTTTAATCCAATCCTGACTATAGCCATTTCCTTCAAATCTAATTTTTTTAGATTCGCCAATATATTTTTTCAGCACCTGAAAAATAGCTTCATCTTTTTTCACTCCTTTGTCAATAATAGCGTCTACCTCTCTTTTAAATTCGATCAACTGATTGGCAACAACAGTATTTAACGTAATCATTGGAGAAGCCACATTGGCTGAAGAACCCACGGCACGAAATTCGAACCGGTTTCCTGTAAAGGCAAAAGGAGAAGTTCGGTTTCGATCAGTATTGTCGAGTAAAATTTCAGGGATTTTACCAATATCCAGTTTAAGTTCTGTTTTTTCATCAGGTGTCATCTTTTTATCTGGCACCCTTTTTTCCAACTGATCGAGCATATTGGTTAATTGCGAACCAATAAAAACCGACATAATAGCTGGTGGTGCCTCATGTGCTCCAAGCCGATGCTCATTCCCTGCAATAGCAATACTAGCTCGTAAAATATCGGCATAATCGTGTACCGCTTTGACAGTATTTACTAAAAAAGTTAAAAATTGCAGGTTGTTTTTAGGTGTTTTGCCCGGAGATAATAAATTTTTTCTGTTATTAGACTGTAACGACCAGTTGTTATGTTTTCCAGAACCATTTATCCCTTTAAAAGGCTTTTCATGAAACAAAACCCTGAAATCGTGCTTTCGGGCAACCTTATCCATCAAAGTCATTAACATTTGATTGTGATCGGTAGCCAGGTTAGCCTCCTCATAAATGGGAGCACACTCAAACTGGTTTGGTGCCACTTCATTATGTCTTGTTTTTATGGGGATTCCTAATTTATAGGCTTCTACTTCAAATTCGCACATAAAATTTTTCACCCTGTCGGAAATGGAACCAAAATAGTGATCACTAAGTTGCTGGTCTTTTGCAGATGCATGCCCAATTAGAGTGCGTCCTGTAAGATTAAGGTCGGGGCGGGCATTGAATAAAGCATTATCAACCAAAAAGTACTCCTGCTCCCAACCAAGTGTTACATTAACTTTGGTAATATCCTTATCAAAATATTGACATACATCAACAGCTGCTTTATCAATAAAATTTAACGATTTAATCAAAGGCGTTTTATAATCCAAGGCTTCGCCGGTATATGAAACAAAAATTGTAGGAATACATAATGTATTTCCAAATACAAAAGCAGGCGAAGATGGGTCCCAGGCTGTATATCCTCGAGCTTCGAAAGTGTTTCTGAGTCCTCCACTGGGAAAGCTCGAAGCATCGGGTTCTTGCTGAACAAGCATATCGCCCTGAAAATTCTCCACTACACCGCCGTTATCAGCCGGCTCAAAAAAAGCATCGTGTTTTTCTGCGGTTGTTCCGTTCAGTGGATGAAACCAGTGCGTGTAATGTGTAGCCCCGCGATCAATAGCCCAGGCTTTCATTCCTGTAGCCACCTGATTGGCAATCTTACGGTCGATACGAATACCCTGGTCAATTGCTTCTAGCACTTTTTCATATGCTTCGCCCGATAAATATTCCTGCATTTTACGTTGATCAAAAACATTAATTCCAAAATATTCGGAAGTTTTAACAGATGGAAGTTTTACATCTACCGCCTTGCGGTTTAATACTTCGCCAATGGCTTTAAATCGAATGGAACTCATAAATTTTTGTGTTTTTAGGTTAAATTTAATAATAAATACAAAAATATAATATTTCTTAATATACACCCTATTTTTTTCAGGGTATTTTTAATTATTTATATTATTTTACTCAAAACAACCCTTAAAAATCATACTCTATGTTATAAAAAATAGATTTTTTTAAAACTCATCATCTAAATATTGGAAAAAAAATCCGGCATCTTAAATAAGAGCCGGATCAAAAAAGAATTAATTATTTTACTATTTCATCATTTCAGCAAAATACTTATAGAAATAAGGAATGGTATTGATTCCATTATAAAATTGCTCTAATGGATAATTTTCATTTGGAGAATGAATAGCGTCATCTTCAAGTCCAAATCCCATTAAAACAGATTTTGTCCCTAATATTTTTTCAAACTCTGAAATAATTGGGATACTACCACCACTTCGAACAGGCACTGGTAATTTGTTATAAATTTCCTGGTATGCTTTTTCGGCTGCTTTGTAAGCAGGTAAATCAATTGGGCACACATAAGCTTGTCCGCCATGCAGATACTTAACTTCTACCTTAACATACTCTGGAGCAATTTTCTCGAAATGATTTTTAAATAATTCGGCAATTTTTTTATTATCCTGATTTGGAACTAATCGAGAAGAAATTTTTGCATATGCTTTGGATGGAAGCACTGTTTTAGCTCCTTCTCCGGTATATCCGCCCCATATTCCACAAACATCAAGTGTTGGACGAATTCCTGTACGTTCAGGTGTAGTAAATCCTTTTTCACCATATAGCGCTTTTACTCCAATTGCTTTTTTGTATGCTTCTTTATCAAAAGGAGCTTCAGCCATCTTCTTTCTTTCTTCTTCAGAAACTTTTAAAACATCATTGTAGAACCCGGGAATCGTAATATGCCCGTCTTCATCTACCATATCGCTAATCATTTTAGCCAACACATTGATTGGGTTGGCAACAGCACCACCAAACAATCCTGAGTGTAAATCTCTGTTAGGGCCGGTAACCTCAACTTCCCAGTAAGCTAAGCCGCGTAATCCGGTCGTTATTGATGGAGTATCAGGAGCAAGCATACCGGTATCAGAAACCAAAATTACATCACCTTTTACAAGGTCTTTATTCTCTTTACACCATTTTGGAAGATTTGGTGAGCCAATTTCTTCTTCTCCTTCAATCATAAATTTCACATTACATGGCAACGAGTCAGTTTTTACAAGCGCCTCAAAAGCCTTAATATGCATCATTCCCTGTCCTTTATCATCATCGGATCCGCGGCCCCAGATTTTACCATCTTTAATAACAGGCTCGAAAGGTGTTGTATTCCATTTTTCAATCGGGTCAACAGGCATAACATCATAGTGTGCATAAACCACCACTGTTGCACCATGTTGGAGTGCATCAGGCTGCCGCGTACGGCACTGCCATCGCGCATATCAA
>CAZSIC010000130.1:0-8450 GCA_964606845.1 uncultured Bacteroidales bacterium | reverse complement strand
GATAGGGAAAATCTCCTCATCGGCTAAACCTGTAAATATTTCGTATGGGCGATCGTCTTTTACTCCTACAAAAGCAATCCACTTTTCGTCGCTATTGTTAAAGCGGATGATCTCAGCATCAAGCACTTTGGGGCGTTTATGAGATGTTTCTAATTCAACTGAGCCGTTTTTCTTTTCTTTTTTATTAGAAATCAATACACCTGAACGTGAGCCTTCGCGGTAAACAGTAACGCCTTTACATCCGCTTTCCCAGGCCGTAATATAAAGTTGCCCTACGAGTTCTTCGGTTGCATCTTCGGGTAAATTAATGGTAACGCTGATTGAATGATCTACCCACTTTTGAATTCTACCTTGCATTTTCACTTTGCTCACCCAGTCTACATCATTGGCAGTGGCTTTGTAATATGGCGTTTGTTCTATAATTTTCTCAATCTCATCATCCGACATGGTTTTTACTTCTTCGGGATTCAATCCATTTATTTCTAGCCAGTCGACAAATTTATGATGGAAAACATTGTATTCTTCCCACGAATCCCCTATTTCATCGACAAAAGAAACATGTGTATCCGGATCGTTAGGATTTACTTTTCTTCGTCGTTTATAAACAGGCCTGAAAACCGGTTCGATACCGGAAGTTGTTTGTGTCATCAGACTGGTTGTTCCGGTAGGAGCAATCGTTAATAGTGCGATATTTCTACGTCCGAACTGAACCATATCAGTATATAATTGCTCATCTTGTTCTTTAAGGCGTAAGATAAACGGATTTTCTTTTTCTTTTGGGGCATCGAAAATTTCAAAAGGGCCACGCTCTTTGGCCATATCTACCGATGAGCGGTAAGCAGCCAGGGCAATGGTTTTGTGAATTTCTTCTGAAAAATCAACTGCATTTTCGCTTCCATAGCGTAATCCTAAAGCAGCAAGCATATCGCCTTCGGCAGTTATTCCAACTCCTGTTCGCCTTCCTTCGAGAGCTTTGCGGCGTATGTTTCTCCATAGTTTATCTTCTACTCTTTTAATTTCGTAGTCTTCAGGGTCTTTTTCAATTTTATGGAGTATCGCATCAATTTTTTCAATTTCTAAATCGATGATATCATCCATTATTCGTTGTGCATAACCAACATGTTCCTTAAAAAGTTCGAAATTAAATTTAGCTTTATCAGTAAAAGGATTTTCCACATAGCTAAATAAATTAACAGCTAATAATCGGCAACTGTCGTAAGGGCATAAAGGAATTTCTCCACAAGGATTGGTGGAAACTGTTCTGTAACCCATGTCGGCATAGCTGTCGGCAACTGACTCGTTGATTACTGTATCCCAGAATAATATTCCCGGTTCGGCAGATTTCCATGCATTATACACGATCTTATTCCAGAGTTTTTGTGCATCAATGGTTTGCTTGTAGGCTGGATTATCTGATTCTACCGGATATTGTTGCAAATAAGGTTTATTATTAACTACCGATTTCATGAATTCATGGTCAATACGAACCGAAACATTGGCTCCGGTGACTTTTCCGGTTTCCAGTTTAGCATCAATAAATTTTTCTGCATCAGGATGTTTGCTTGAAATACTTAACATTAAAGCACCACGGCGTCCATCCTGAGCTACTTCGCGGGTTGAATTGGAATATCGCTCCATAAAAGGGACTACACCAGTTGACGTAAGTGCACTGTTAAGCACAGGGCTGCCTTGTGGACGTATGTGCGAAAGATCGTGTCCTACACCACCGCGTCTTTTCATTAGCTGTACCTGTTCCTGATCTATTTTCATGATTCCGCCATATGAATCGGCAGGATTATTATGCCCTATTACAAAGCAGTTTGATAATGAAGCAATTTGGTATTTATTTCCAATTCCCGACATTGGACCACCTTGCGGGATAATGTATTTAAAATCTTTTAATAATTTATAAATTTTTTCCTCGCTCATTGGGTTTGGGTAACGCTTTTCGATTCTTGCAATTTCTTTTGCCAATCGACGATGCATTTCGTCGGGATTTTTTTCGAATAAATTACCATATGAATCTTTTAAGGCATATTTGTTAGCCCAAACGCGTGCTGCCAGGTCGTCGCCTTTAAAATATTCTTTTGAACTTTTAAAAGCTTCGTCGAAAGTATAAGCCTTTTGTTTTGTTTTTTCCTGAGAAGCTTCGCGTATTTTTCCGTCAGTTGCCATTCCTTTTACATACATTTTTAGCCAGTTTTTATAATGAGTTTATTTTTTGTTGATTATGTTCTATAACATTTAACCTACATTATTCATGAAATTCATGAATAATGCTGCTGACGTAGGAAAAATCAAAGATATACTTTAGTTAAACCTTTGATTTTTCACAGTCAGGCGATGACGCTTTCGGTCACGCCATGACAATAATCGTCATGGGTTAACCTGAGCTATTCATAATTATTATAATATTTATAAATACGTCAGGTTAAGAAAAGGTAATGCTAATTTAACCATAGTTTAATGTTCGGGCAATATGTTTTGGTTTGTATTTTTCAACATTTCACCAGAGTTATTAACTTTAGGGTTTAATGTGCTGAAAAACTCATCATTAAAGGATTACAGCGCCATACCAAAAAAGAATTACATTTGAAAATATTGTTCAATTTTTATTTGCACAACGATTGTTAATAACCTTAAAAATATTTGTTTTAATAAGGCTTTGGAGTAAACAATTATTTTTTTAACAGGGTTATTAACCAATAAAACACTAGTGTTATTTCGTTAGTTTACAGCATCTTATAAACTATGTTAAATAACAAATATTTACTGAGAATAAAAAAAGGGGCTTGTGTGCCCCTTTTAGATATTATTTTAATTGTTCCTGACTATAATAAAGTTGGACCTTCAACAAAGGTAAACTCTGGATCCGGACCGGCCTTAGTAACCTGAAATTTCATAGCATATCGAGCATCAGAACCGCTATATGTATCAAAAACAACTCGATAATACATGTCAACACCATTTACTTGTAAAGTAGCGTTTGGATAGATCTCAGGTAATAATACTGTTCCAATAGCTTCTTTTACGGCTTCATCCCAGGAATCGAACTCTTCATTGTTCCATTTACCAGAATGAATATCGAAGTTTACATAATATGCTCCAGCACCATAATAAAATTCTTGGGTACCATACGAGTCTATATAATCGTCTCCAAAATTATCTTTAACGTAATCAACAATTATTTGATAATCTGAAGAACTCATGGTATAAGTTTCAGTAGGATCAAATACCCATTTTGTACCATTATGAATAAACTGATTTGTTTCTTGAATTATTGCATCATATTCAACCCATACAGACCCATCGAAATGATACTCTTTAGCATAAGTATTTGTAACACCATCGCCTTCATAATATCTATAAACGATAACTTTAACATCTCCTGATTGTGCATAAGGATATTTCATTTTTAAGAAAGTGGGTAAATAATCTTCAGGAGGCACTGAACTGGAAAAATTATCATAAGTACCAGGATCTCCCATGCTGTCATAATCATCACCAGTTAAAACATAAACGCCTGAAACAGGAGCCCATTCAGAACCATCAAAGTTATAATAATCAGTGCGATCTTCAACACTACCACTATAATATTTATAAGTTACGGCAACCATATCCCCTTCTTCTGCTGAAGGGTATTTGCCTAATAAGAAGTCTGGCAAATAATCTTCAGGAGGAGCTGAGCTTGAAAAGTTATCATATTGTCCTGGATCCCCGGATTCTTCTCCCATTGAATCATAGTCTTCAGTAATTAATTCATAAGATTCTGCGCTACCGAAATTGCTTAAATAATCCAGTCCGCCTTCATAATAATTATATGTAACAACCGCAACAGAATTTTTATTAAGCACATTATAATTTTCTGCTAAAACAAAAGGAATATATTCTTCAGCAGTAAAATACATATTAAAGGCTTCCATTTCTTCTATCATTTCAGCATTCTCTATGTAAGTTTCAGAATCTGCATATTTAAGAGCATATTCAGAAGCGATTTCATAGTCTTCTGTTGCAAATGTAAATTCTACTTCAGCAGTTACATAATCTTCTTTGGCATCTATCTCTTCATAGATATCTTCCATTGGGTCACACGCATTAAAAATAATGAGTCCCAAAAAAATGAATATTGAAAGTATTTTTTTCATAATATAATATATTTTCTAAAATTAAAATCTAAATTTTAAACCAACAGACCAGGATCTTCCCCATCCATAATAAACTTCAGCAGTATCCCAGTCGTGAGTGCTACCATCTCTTGCATCTGAAATGTATTCGGTATCCAACAGGTTATTCACATTTAAATATAAAGATGCATTCATGTCAGATACTTCGAAATTGTAGTTTAGATTCACATCGATAAGGCTATAGGATGGCATTTCCCAGGAATTTGGATTAGTGTCGCCTTCTTTACCGCCACGACCAAGCACATCAAAGTTTGCAAAAAGATTATCATAATAATTATAGTCAGCACCAATTTTTAGCCCTTTAATGAATTCATAGTTAAAGCCAATAGCCGTAGTTGTTTGAGCAGCATCACCAACGCGAACATCTTTAACATATAAGTCAACAGTTTCTTGTAATACCTGATTCTCATCATAAACGCCAACATTTTCGATATCATTCAGCCATCTCCAGTCACCAACAGAAACAAAACCATAAACTTCTAAGTTTTTAATTGGCTGCGAAACAAAGTCCATTTCAACACCCATGTGGGTAGCATCTACACCTAAGATATTTGCAATCCAGAATTCTCCTGGTTCATTAGCTCTGAATGACCTGGTAAATGTTTTATCTCCCCAATTTGTATAATAGGCATTTAAATTAGCTGAAATGATGCTTGAAGTATAACCATAACCTAATTCGAAGCTAAAAACTTTTTCATTAACAGCATCTTCGTTTAGCAGGTTCATGTAGTTAAGATATACTGAACGAAAATCGGGTTGACGCTCATAAAACCCGGTATTAAAGAAAGCGTTGTGATTATCGGTTAAATTGTAATTAGCGCCACCTTTAATCATATAACCAAAGAAATGCGTCCAGTCAGTCTCCTGGCCTTTCATAGCTTCATTAAAGGTCGTTGGTCCAAATTCATTAATTAAACTTGTTTCTAGTGCTGGATCTGAATTAATTTGGTCAATATAACTATCAGAAAAATAGTTAAAATAATCAATTCTTTTATAGGCTTTGTCTGAAATTGACAGAGAAACGAATGAAGTAAGTTTGTCAAGTTTGTATTCAGCTTGTCCGTATACTCCTCCCCAGGCAACTATACCATCATTATAATAAGCAATTTTATCGCCTTCTTTTGCAATTCTCATTGGATTATTAACATCAATTCCTTCATCAACATAAAACTCACCACCTAAAAGATCAGTAACTTCCCGGTAGTGTTCGCCTATATAGTAACGGCCATCTACACCAAACATAAGGTCTAAATTACCCATTTCTTTATTATAAGATGACAATACACCATACCAGTGATGATTATTATTTGATGATCTCATGATTGAAGATGAACCAAACACGCCGCCATCAGCTTCATTCTCTTCTGCAATACGGTCAAAATCAATTTGATCATCTGTTTTGTAGTTATAAAATTTAGAAGTTTCTCCATAAGGGCCGGTTCCTCCACCAGTACCAATTGAAGCATATATTGCAGTAATTACACTTGAAGATTCATCAATTGTCCAGAAGTGATTTAATATACCTTGTGGTTTATGGTAAAAGTTTTTATTTAAATAATACACTTCACCGTTTCGATAACCCCAGTCTGCATTATATTTAATTCCTTTTTCCTTAAAAGTTTCAATAGGTAATGAAGTCCTTCTTTGGCCATGCCATTGTGGAGCTCCAAAAACAGAGAATGCTACAGTATGTTTATCATTAATTCTTTTAGAAATATTCATGAAGTAAGAATAAGATTCAAACTCAGTACCATCAACAAATCCATCGCCTGTTGTTTTAGCAAGAGAAATAGTTGTAGCCCAGTTGTTTTCGCTTAAACCGGTTGATAAAGTAAAGCCGTATTTAGAATAGTTATCGTTACCAACTGTTGCAAAGGTATTTCCTCCTTGCTTAGCATCAGTAGTTTTTGTTAAAATATTTACAGTACCACCCAATGATGGAACAGCTACTTTTGAAGCACCCAGGCCTCTTTGAACCTGCATTGTTCGGGTAACATCGGCTAGTCCGGCCCAGTTTGACCAGTAAACCCATCCGTTTTCCATATCATTAACAGGTACACCATTAATCATGGTTGCTGTGTTTCGTTGGTCAAATCCACGAATATTTACTCTTGAATCACCAAAACCACCCCCTTGTTTTGTAGCGTAAACGCCAGGAGTTGATTTTAAAATTTCAGGGAATTCTTGAGTTCCTAATTTTTCGGCGATTTGTTGCGGTTTAATAGTTGATAATGCCACAGGCGTTTCTCTGGGCATAGCTACAGATGCAACAACTTTAACTTCGTTTAAGTTTATTGCGTCAGACTCCAGTTCAATTTTGCCTAAGTCAATATCAACGCCAGGTGTTACTGTAATTACTTTTTCTTTTTCAATGTATCCAACATACGAGAAAATAAGATTTTGCTCGCCCGAGGGTACAGAGATAGAAAATCTTCCGTCAAGGCCGGTAGCGGTACCAATGGTTGTTCCTTCTACAACAACCGATGCACCAATTAATGACTCATTGGTGCTGGCATCAATTAAGACACCTTTTACTCTCGTTTGGCTGAATGATGCAAAAGAGATAAGCATCAGAGCCACAATTAGAATTTTAGTTTTCAAAATTTTCATCATAGAATTGTTTTAAGGTTTGGGTTTAATTTTTAAAGTTTAAAACAAGAATTCAAAAGTAGACTTTATTGGAATACCAAAGGTAGATAAAATATTAATTTATTATTAAATCGGAAGGGAAGAACATATTAACAGATTTAGAGGTTTTAAATTTTTTTAAAATATTTGACATAAAAGGATTCTAGCGCTTTTTTATTTTTGAATGTTAAAAATTGTTAATAAAAATTTTATCGTGCAAAACGATCAATGGATGTAAGAATTTTATCTGTGGCCCCGGTCTTTTGTTCTACAAATTTTGAGGCAATTTTCCCTTTTTCCTCTAAAAGCTTTTTTTCAACCAGCATCTGGTTTACGACTTTTTCGAAATCATTATAATTATGAATGGCCAAAGCACCTCCCTGATGGATTAAGTCAACTGCTTCTTGAAATTTTTGGTAATTTGGCCCGAAAATAATTGGCATACTAAATGTGGCCGCTTCTAAAATATTATGTATCCCTTTACCAAAGCCTCCACCAATATATGCTATTTTACCATATTTGTATAACGACGATAATATTCCTATACAATCTATGATTAAAACATCAGCTTTATCAATATTTTTGATATTAGCTTCGGAGTATTTGACAACATTTTTATTAGGATCGAAAAGCTTTAAGATTCTTTCAATATTTTCCGGATTTACTTCATGCGGTGCAACAATAAGTTTAAAATGTTGTGTATTTTGATTGAAAAAGTTAATGATTATTTCTTCGTCGGGTTTCCAGGTGCTTCCAGCTATAAATACATTAGATTTATTTTTGAATTTATCGATTAGCGGCAGCTCTTTTGCTTGTTTGGCAATAGCGTAAACTCTGTCGAACCTTGTATCTCCTGTAATGGTAACATTCTTAATACCAATTGAGTGAAGGAGAATTTCAGATTCGTTATTTTGAACAAAAAAATGGGTAAAAAATCCGAGCATTTTCTTCGATTTTTGATTGATTGACTTGAAAAAACGTTGCTCTTTTCTGAAAATACCGGATACAAGGAATAATGGAATCTTACGTTGATGTATTTCTTTTAGGAAAAAATACCAGAATTCATACTTAATAAAAAAGATAATATCCGGTTTAACCAGATTTATAAATTTTCTGGCATTTTTAGGTGTATCCAGAGGCAAATAAAAAATATAATCTGCGTTTTCGTAATTTTTCCGGATTTCAAAACCTGAAGGTGAGAAAAATGTAAGTAAAATTTTATAATCTGAATGTTTTTCTTTGAAAGATTCGATTAATGGTCGGCCTTGTTCAAATTCACCCAGCGATGCACAATGAAACCAGGCTGTTTTATCTTCCGGGTTTACCCTTGATTCAATTTTTTTCAACAATTTTTTTCTGCCTTTGATCCATAATTTGGCTTTTCGATTCAATAGCGAAGCAATAAGTACTAAAAAATAATATATCTGAATGCCTAAATAGTATATTCCCTTCATGCGATTTTTTTTACAAATTTAACCTGATTAATTAATTTTTTTATTGTTTTTAGGATAAAAAAGACCACTGGCTTAAAAGCGCTGTTTTTCAGATACTTGTAAAGTGTGTAGAAATTATTTAACGCTGTAACTAGTGTCGTGTCAATGCTATTGTGTCGGTTAAGTCGCAATAATTTTTTCTCAG
>CAZSIC010000129.1:0-8525 GCA_964606845.1 uncultured Bacteroidales bacterium | reverse complement strand
GGAATTAATTTTTCAAACGGTATATTATTTGTCCGGGCAAAAGCCTGAATAAGCTTAAAACCTACTCCACATCCGGATAGTTCTTTAAAGGGGTAATTGCAATCGCTCCGTTTGGGATCAAGAACAGCTGTTGCAACAGGTAATTCACTCCCGGGATAATGATGGTCACAAATAATAAAATCTATACCTTGCTTTCTGGCATATTTAATCTTCTCGTTTGCCTTAATTCCACAATCCAGGGCAATAATTAATGAAAAATTATTCTCCTGCGCCTGCTGTATACCTTGCAAAGAAATACCATAACCTTCGCTGTACCTATCGGGCACATAATATCCAACATTAGGATAAAGGTCTTTTAAAAAAGTATAAACCAGAGCTACAGAGGTTGTACCATCAACATCATAATCTCCATAAATCAGAATGTTTTCATTGTTGTGTATAGCCTTTTCAATTCGTTCAATGGCCAGGTTCATATCCTTCATTAAAAAAGGATCGTACAGATTGTCAAGGTTGGGACGAAAAAACGCTTTAGACTGCTCAAATGTCTTAACTCCCCTTTGAACCAAAAGGTTTGCCAGAACAGGCTCAATATTTAATTCTTTAGCTAATTTTTGTACGTCTTCTTCATTGCCTTGCGGTTTTAATACCCATCTTTTTTCCATATATAGTTTTCATATTTTTTTCTCTTTTAAGTTCATCCCGAATACTTGTGCAATTTTTGATTTTAAAAGATCTTTTACCATTTCATAATCAATCCTTTTACCCAATTCCTTTTCCATCGATGTTACCCCTTTGTCAACAAAACCACAAGGATTAATGTAATTAAAGTATTCGAGACTGGTGTTAACATTAAATGCGAAACCATGCATGGTAATAAACCGGCTTGCTTTAACACCTATTGCACAAATTTTACGTGCTTTAGCATTGTCGCTATCCAACCATACACCTGTTGCTCCTTGTAATCTTCCTCCTTTTATTCCGAACTCATCAAGGGTTAATATAATTGATTGCTCCAATTTAGCAATATATTGTTTTACCTGCAAATTAAATCTTTCAAGGTCGATAATCGGATATCCTACAATCTGCCCGGGACCATGATATGTAATGTCACCACCTCTATTAATCTTATAATAAGTAGCATCTATTTTTTTTAAAAGCTCATCACTAATTAACAAATTGTTTTGCTGCCCGCTTTTTCCAAGCGTATAAACGTGTGGATGCTCACATAATATCAACTTATTTTCAATAGCGATTTGTTCATTTTCCGGTAAATCCCTGTTTTTTGATTTGATTTGTAAAAAGTTAGAAAAAATCTCTTCCTGGTAATCCCAGGCTTTTTTATAATCAATTAAACCCAAATCTATATATTGAACATCAATTTTTCCCATCTTCAATTACTTTGCTTTTTACATGTTTTTCTGCCTGGTATGATGACCTTACCAAAGGGCTGCTTTCAACAAAACGAAATCCTTTTTTTAGTCCGATTTCACGATATTCATCAAATTTTTCGGGAGTTATATACTCCTTTACAGGGATATGATTTGCCGAAGGAGCCAGGTACTGCCCAATGGTCAATACCTCACATCCTACACCAATTAAATCATCCATAGTTTGTAATATCTCTTCTTCGGTTTCTCCCAGTCCGAGCATAATACCAGATTTTGCAGTTATACCAGACCGGGCAATATATTTTAAAACGTCCAGGCTTCTTCTGTATTGTGCTTTGGTTCTTATTTGCGGAGTTAATCTTTCTGTAGTTTCCAGGTTATGCGAAATAACTTCCGGACTGGCATCAATTACTTTTTGGATATATTGTTCTACGCCATCAAAATCCGGAATAAGTGCTTCTATAGTTGTTTCAGGATTTACTTCTTTTATTTTTCTAATCGTTTCTGCCCAGAAAGCAGCTCCTCCATCGTCCAAATCATCACGATCGACAGAAGTAATCACACAATGTTTTACATTCATTAAACGAACCGATCCAGCAATTCTGTTAGGCTCATCCCAGTCAGGAGGTAAAGGTTTTCCTGTCTGTACGCCACAAAACTTACACGAGCGGGTACATATATCGCCCAAAATCATAAAAGTTGCGGTGCCTCTGTTCCAGCACTCACCAATATTCGGGCAATTGCCGCTGGTGCAAATAGTATGTAATTGATATTTTTCAACAGTATTTTTTACTTTAGAATAAAACTCTCCCTTTGGCATCTGCATTTTCATCCACTGTGGCAATCTCCTCTTATTATTCCTTCCTGAATCCATAATCACAGAATATTTATCTATCAAAAAATTAATGATAATACAAAATTAAATTATTCTAAATAAAAACAGGCATGATTTATGACTTAATCAAAGAGAACCATTTAAGCAATCTAATAACCAATACTTTATAATTAACACACCACACATCAACAAATAACATTTTTAAATTAACATATTGATTTATCTATACATCCATTAATTAATGATTTAATTATATCTTTGTACCGTTTTTTACAAATACAATTAATATTAAAATATTATATGATGAATTTAG
The DNA here is from genome assembly GCA_964606845.1 of uncultured Bacteroidales bacterium. Classification (GTDB taxonomy): domain Bacteria; phylum Bacteroidota; class Bacteroidia; order Bacteroidales; family UBA12077; genus UBA12077. The sequence goes on along the minus strand of CAZSIC010000129.1, from coordinate 5,989 downwards.
AGTTGAGCGAACAAGAGGTTATTCGCAGACAATCATTAGAAGAGTTGAGAAAGTTAGGGATTAATCCTTATCCGGCAGAAGCATTTGAAACCAATACAGATTCACAGGAAATTTTATCAGAATATAGTCCTGATAAGAATAACTTTCAAGAAGTAAGTATTGCCGGCAGAATAATGAGTCGCAGAATAATGGGCAATGCCTCTTTTATAGAATTACAAGACGACAAAGGGAAAATTCAGGTTTACATTAAACGTGATAACTTATGCCCTGACGAAGATAAAACACTTTATAATACCGTTTTTAAAAAACTTTTAGATATTGGTGATATTGTTGGTATCAAAGGAAATGTTTTTATAACCAAAGTTGGAGAAACATCTGTAAATGCAACAGCATTCAAACTTTTAAGTAAATCAATCAAACCTTTACCGGTTGTAAAAGAAAAAGACGGGAAAGTATATGATGCATTTTCTGATGCAGAACAACGTTATCGTCAACGTCACTTAGATTTAATTGTTAATCCTTCTACCAAAGAAGCTTTTGTTAAAAGGACAAAACTCACCAACTCAATGCGTGAGTTTTTGAATAGCAAAGGTTATCTTGAAGTTGAAACGCCTATTTTACAACCACTATATGGAGGTGCAGCAGCGCGTCCCTTTAAGACTTTTCACAATACGCTAGACCAAACTTTATACTTACGCATTGCAAACGAATTGTACTTAAAGCGACTAATTGTTGGTGGCTTTGATGGTGTTTACGAATTTGCCAAAGATTTCCGTAACGAAGGAATGAGCCGTTTCCACAATCCTGAATTTACGCAAATGGAGTTATACGTAGCCTATAAAGATTACAACTGGATGATGGATTTGGTGGAAGAGATGGTTGAAAAAATCGCCATCGATATTCATGGAACAACCAAAGTAAAAGTAGGCGAAAACGAGATTGATTTCAAACGCCCCTGGAAAAGATATACTATGTTTGAAGCTATCCAGGAATTTACTGGCATAGATATTTCAGAAATGGATGAAAAAGAACTATCCGAAACAGCTAAAAAAATTGACGTAGAAATTGATGAAACCATGGGTAAAGGGAAACTTATTGATGAAATTTTCGGAGAAAAATGCGAGTCGAAACTAATCCAACCAACATTTATTACCGATTACCCCATTGAAATGTCTCCGCTGGCTAAAAAACACAGAAGTAAAGACGGTCTTGTTGAACGTTTCGAGGCCATTTGCAATGGAAAAGAAATTTGTAACGCTTATTCGGAGCTGAATGACCCGATTGACCAGCGCGAACGTTTCGAACAGCAGTTAATATTAGGTAAACGTGGCGATGAAGAGGCCATGGTATTAGACGAAGATTTTTTGAAAACAATTGAATTTGGTATGCCGCCTACAGCCGGCCTGGGTATCGGAATCGATCGGTTAACTATGATAATGACCAATTCACCGTCGATTCAAGATGTTCTATTTTTCCCTCAAATGCGTCCCGAGAAAAAAGCACAAAAAGATGAGCCTGCAAAATACATGGAAATAGGAATTCCGGAAGAATGGGTTCCTGTAGTTCAAAAATCAGGTTATTTAACCGTTGAAAGTATGGCCGATGTAAATCCGGGAGCTTTACACCAAAAATTGTGCGGAACCAATAAAAAGCATAAATTGGGATTACAAAATCCAGGATTGGATGATATAAAAAGCTGGATTGAAAAAATAAAAAACACTGCATGAATCAAAAACCTAAAATAGCAATATTGGGTGGAGGTAGCTGGGCTACAGCAATTATAAAAATGCTACTCGAAAATACCACTGATATCAATTGGTACATGAGAAGCAAAGAAAAAATTGATTTTATAAAACAACATAAACATAACAATTTCTATTTAAGCTCAGTTAGCCTTGATACCAGTAAAATTGCACTTTTTGGTGATTTAAGCAAAGCTGTGGAAAATGCAGATCTCCTGATTTTTGCCATTCCATCTGCCTTTCTTAAGTCGGCATTAGAAAATTTAAATTTTGATATAAGCGGTAAAACAATTGTTTCGGCCATTAAAGGAATTGTGCCAGACGAAAATTTAATTATAGGCGAATTTTTTAATCAACATTATAAAGTTCCTTTCGAAAATTTTGCAGTCATTTCCGGGCCATGCCATGCCGAAGAAGTTGCTTTCGAAAGGTTATCTTATCTCACCATAGCTTCTCAAAACTTAAAAATTGCACGGCAGGTTGCCGATTTATTATCCACACATTATATTAAAACCAGCATTTCGGACGATATTTATGGAACCGAGTATTCGGCTGTTTTAAAAAATGTTTTTGCTATTGCGGCGGGTATTTGTCACGGGCTGGGTTATGGAGACAATTTTAATGCAGTACTTATTGCGAATGCCATACAGGAAATAAAACGATTTGTAGACGCTGTACACCCAATTAAAAGAGACATTAAAGGCTCTGCTTATTTAGGTGATTTAATGGTTACGGCATACTCTCAATTTAGCCGAAACAGAACTTTTGGAAATATGATCGGGAAAGGCTATTCGGTAAAATCGGCACAACTGGAAATGAATATGATTGCCGAAGGTTATTATGCTGTTAAATCCATTGCTGAAATCAATAAAAAATATATGGTAAACATGCCTATTACCGAAGCTGTATACAACATTCTGTACGAAAAAATTTCGCCAGCTATAGAAATAAAACTACTTACTGAAAATTTACGGTAAAACATTTTTTTGTTATGAAGCATATTCAAATCGACTTAAGAAATTGTTCGCCATTTATTCAACAGAAAGAATTTAATGCTTACAAAGCACTTATTGAAGAAAAAGTGCAACTGTTAAACAATAAAACTGGCAAAGGAAGTGATTTCCTGGGCTGGTTAGACCTTCCAAAAATTACTCTTCAAAAAGAAATTGATGATATAAAAAAAACCGCATCCGATTTACAAAAAAAATCTGATGTAATTATAGTTATCGGTATCGGAGGATCTTACCTTGGAGCAAAAGCTGTTATAGAATCGCTTTCAGGACACTTTAAAAAGAGTAACAATACACCTGAAATTATTTTTGCCGGTCATAATTTATCGGAAGATTATCATTATGAGTTGATAAAATATTTAAAAGAAAAAACTTTTTCAGTGATTGTCATTTCTAAATCGGGAACAACAACTGAACCGGCCATTGCTTTTAGGCTTTTAAGAAAAGAACTGGAAGAAAAAGCAGGTAAGGAAGAAACCCAAAAAAGAATTGTAGCCATCACTGATGCTGAAAAAGGAGCCTTAAGAACCCTGGCAAATCAGGAGAGTTACAAAACATTTACAATTGCTGATGATGTTGGTGGACGATATTCGGTTTTAACTCCCGTAGGGCTTTTGCCCATTGCTTGTGCAGGCTTTAATATTGAAGAGCTTATTTCCGGAGCTAAAAAAATGCTTGAAATAAGCAGTTTGGAAACTTTTGACAAGAATCCGGTTTATCAATACGCTGCTATTCGCCATTTACTATACAAAAAAGAAAAATACATTGAGATACTTGCCAATTACGATTTACGCCTTAATTATATAGCAGAATGGTGGAAACAATTATTTGGTGAAAGCGAAGGGAAAGAGCATAAAGGCATTTTTCCTGCCAGCGTAAGTTTTACAACCGATCTGCATTCCATGGGACAATATATCCAGGAAGGTCTCAGAAATATTTTTGAAACGGTATTATCAATTGATGAAACCAATTATCAATTAGAAATTCCAACTGATAAAGAAAATTTTGACAAACTCAATTATCTTGCCGGAAAACCCATGGATTTTGTCAATAAAATGGCCGAAAAAGGAACTACATTAGCTCATGTTGATGGAGGAGTGCCCAATATCAGAATAACGATCCCAAAACTTAACGAGCAGTTTATTGGACAACTCCTTTATTTCTTTGAAAAATCATGTGCTATTAGTGGTTACTTACTGGATATTAATCCATTTGATCAGCCTGGAGTAGAAGCTTATAAGAAAAATATGTTTGCACTTCTGGGTAAACCCGAATTTGAAAAAGAAACAGAAGAAATAAGACAACGAATAACAAAAAAGTAGTCCCTGTTTTCAAAGTATTTCAATAACATATTGCATTTAAGTAAAAAAAATACAAATCCTCGAAAACAATATGCCAATTACTTTTAACAAGCACTTAACCAGCGTGGTTAAGGGGTTTCTTGATTTTTGAAACTAACCCATCAATGTGTTCAAATAAGTGAGGTTTTATTGGATTCCACATAGGATCAAGTAAAAAATCTATTCCTTCTCTTCTTGCTAATTTAGCTGCAGGGACAAAATCACTATCTCCTGAAATTAAAATTATCTGTTCAACTTGCCTTTTTAATGTGATTGAAGCAATATCTAATCCTATCTTTATATCAACCATCTTCTGACTAAAGTCGAAAAAAACATCTTCATCTGTCAAATCATCAACTTGAATTTTCTTTGCAAGTAAGTCTTTAGTTTTGGATGGTTTAATAATCCATCGATTTCTGTCTTCTAGAATTCCTAATCTCAGAGCTACTTTTCTTTTTTTCTTTAGTTCACTAAAAAATTCAGACTGAAATTTATTTTGTTCTGTTTTAGAAAAGTCAATAGCCTTTCCCGTTATTGGATTATGCTGTTTTTTTTCATACGGCAAGCAATCCTAAAAGAAAATTCTGTATAAATCAAATGATTCGCCTTTTGCTTGTGTCAAATGCTTTAAACACATTTCCCACAAATCGGATGCTGTTCGAACAGGGTCAAGTTTTTTAATCTTATGTATTGAACGATATCTTTTCAGGAAAAAACCACCGTCTACTAGAATTGCTGTTTTCTTTTTCATGTTTAATTAAAATAAAAAAGCCCTAGGTTCGGCATTCTCGCTATTTTATGAAGAATTGAGAATACGTTGCCAAGAGCGTTATATGTATTTAAACGCAATTATAACCATTTTGTTTTAAAAATCAAATATTTTATTAATTTTATTAATTTCATATCCAATGCACAGTTATTCTAATGGCTAACTTTTTATTTCAACATTAATTTTAGACAATTTATCGTTGATAAGAACCATCTTATTCATATTTTTAAAAGAGAAAAAATCCTGATCATCATTAAGAAAGTAATATATTTTGAGGGTATTTTTTAACACTTTTTGGCTTTGCTTTAAATTATTTTGTTCTAATAAAATATCTCCATGTTCGCTCAATAATTCAGCTAATGTTGATAACTGCTCGGAGGTTAATTTTTTTTCCTGTTTTAAGGCATCAATAAAAAAATCTTCTGAAACTGAGTATACAAAATCAGAATCAAGGTGGAAATATTCCAAAAGAGTTTTGTCAATTTTTTCCAACGCTTCGCGAAATCTCCCTTTTTTCTTTAACTCAAGCAACAAAGAAAGTACTTCCGAAACTTCATCTATTATCTTTAAAACATCGTTATTCTCCACAAGCTATTAAAGTTTATGTTTTATACCTTTATTTAAAACTGGAATAAAGTAGGCTCTTGTTGGAAAAGTAAATTTATGAATCTTATGCTTTAAAATCGAATTTAAATGTTTTTTTTTGATAAAATTTTAATTTCGATACATAAATAGTGCTTAATACATTTTAAGCATTATAATTATTCAATTCAAAATGCTTATTTTTATCCGCAACAAAAAATTAAACCATGGCCGCAAATTCTCTGGAAGTTTTAGATAATATCCATCTCAATTTCAGTCAGGGTGGATTACTGTTCATGAATATTACCCTGGCATTTATCATGTTTGGAGTAGCACTTGAAATTGATCTGAAAAATTTTAAACAAATAATAGAAAAAGAAAAATTGGACCTTTAAAGGTCCTTGGCCATCACGGTTTTACGGTTGTTGCTCTCAGCTCTTGCAACTGCATCTTTAATTAGTGCTCGAACCTTTTTATCGAGAGCGTCCGCAAAATCACCAGCTACATTATAGCCAGTAGCGACGTCCTTAATCTTTGCCTTAACAA
>CAZSIC010000128.1:0-8580 GCA_964606845.1 uncultured Bacteroidales bacterium | reverse complement strand
TATGATATGTTGGTTTTTTACAGCCCTTCCGGGATAAAATCCTTACTGGAGAATTTTCCCGATTTTGAACAAAACACGACCCAAATTGCTACTTTTGGACCAAAAACAGCCAAAGCAGTAAAAGATGCCGGGTTAAAAGTTAATGTTAAAGCACCTACTAAAGATGCGCCTTCTATGACTATGGCTATTGACCAGTTTATAAGCAATCATAAAAGCAAAAAATAAAAGTTGTTAGATATAAATAATTATGGGGAAGCTAACACTTCCCTTTTTTTATTCTTTTTTCTCCTATTTTATTCCTGTTTCAAACCAGAATGAATTTAATTATCTTTGAGCAACCATTTGATTTGATTAAAAATGACCAACCAAAATTTTTCTAAATACGAAAAATTAAAAAGCAGAAAAATAATTCAGCAGTTATTTGATGATGGGAATCATGCCAATCATTTTCCTTTCCTTATCATCTGGAAGTTTGATCATGAATACAATGCTGATTATCCAGCACAAATAGCAATAAGTGTTAGTAAACGAAAGGTTAAAAAGGCGGTAGCAAGAAATCGTATAAAAAGAAAAATAAGAGAGGTATATCGTAAAAATAAATATCTAGTTTATAATCTTTTAAACGATATTAAACAAAGTATTTGTTTTATGGTTATCTATAAATCAACAGATGAGTTAAATTATATGGAAATGGAAAAAGAGTTATTAAACGCAATAAATAAAATGGGTAAACAGATAAAAAGTAAATAGCTTTTATAATTAAATTTTTTAAGCTACGAAAGTTTGCGTTAAAAATTGTTAATATTTATCCAATATACTTATTTCACTTAATTAATTCTTTAAATTTGCTTTGTCGTTAGCTAAATCGTATGCATTAAAGATTAAAAGGAATATATATGAAATCGAAAAATATTTTTGTAAAAACATTAGTAATTATCCTTTTAACAGGAATTACAACAACATTTTTGTGGAGTTTTAAAGAGGGCGATGATTTTAAAATCGCTAAAAGCATGGATATCTTTTATTCTCTTTTCAGAGATGTAAATGTTTATTATGTAGATGAAACAAATCCAGAAAAAATGGTTGAAACCGGTATTAATGCCATGCTCGATGAGTTGGATCCATATACCGTTTATATTCCAGAAAAGGATATGGATGAATTTAATTTTATGACTACCGGGCAGTATGGAGGAATTGGAGCATTAATAAGGAGTACGGGAGAATTTCCAGTTGTTGCAAAACCTTATAAAAACTTTCCGGCTGATAAAGCCGGATTAAAAGCCGGAGATAAAATTCTTGAAATAGATGGTACCCCAGCCAATGAAATTCCTTTGGAGCAAGTAAGCGAGAGGCTTAAGGGTGTTCCACAGACTAAAGTAAAACTTTTAATTGAGCGGCCCTATTCTGGAGAGAAACTAGAAAAGGAACTGGTACGTGAAGAAATTGAGATTAAAAGTTTACCTTATTATGGAGTTATTGATGAAAATATTGGTTATATCCGGGTAACAAAATTTACTCCGGATGTATCTCGGGATGTAAAAAATGCTTTAAGAGAATTAAAAGCAGAACATCAAATTGAATCTGTAATTCTTGACTTGCGTGGGAACCCCGGAGGCTTGCTGGTTGAGGCTCCTAAAATTTGCAACTTATTTATCCCTAAAGGAGAAGAAATTGTAACTACAAAAGGGAAAACAAAAAAATGGAATCAGACTTTAAAAACCACTGATGCTCCTTATGATACAGAAATCCCTTTGGCAGTTTTGGTTAGCAGAACATCGGCTTCGGCATCCGAAATTGTTGCAGGGGCAATACAAGATTTTGACCGTGGAGTAGTTGTTGGGCAAAGAACTTTTGGTAAAGGACTGGTACAAACCACGATTCCGCTTAATTATAATGCCCAGCTTAAAGTAACCACTGCAAAATATTATATTCCCAGCGGCCGCTGTATTCAGGCGCTTGATTATACCCATCGAAACGAAGATGGTAGTGTTGGGTATGTTCCCGATTCATTAATTTCAGAATTTAAAACCCGTAACGGTCGAACAGTATACGATGGAGGAGGAATAAGGCCTGATATAGATGTTGAGTCAGAGGAGGTGAGTCAAATGTCGATTAGCCTGATATCCCAAAATGTTGTTTTTGATTATGCAACAAAATTTGCACATGAAAATCCTACAATAGAAAGTGTTGAAAAATTTGATATTACAGATACTATATACGATGATTTTGTAACTTTTGCTTTAGAGCAAGATTTTGATTATGAAACTGAAAGCGAAAAGGAGTTAAAAGAGCTGATTAAAATTGCCAAACGTGAAAAGTATTACCAAAGAGCCAAAGAAGAAATTGAAGCGCTGCAAAATCAGTTAGTAAATGATAAGGAAGAAGACCTTTATGCTTTTAAGTCGGAAGTTATTCAGTTTTTACGCGATGAGATTGTAGGAAGATATTATTACGAAGAAGGACAAATACAAGCCAATTTAAAAGATGATACCCAGCTGGAAAAAACCATTGATATACTGAGGAATAAAGAAAAATATAATTCGATTCTTTCGGAAGAAAATCAAATGAAGGAAGAATAAAAATGCCGGGTGTTGAGTTCAATTTTTAATACTTATTCTAACACCGATTTGTAATTACACAGAGCCAACATCCGGCTTTATTCAGTGAATATCGCCTCCTTCTTTAATAAAATTAAAATTCATTTCTTGATCTTCAGATTAATTCTGAAGATTTGCCCGCAAGAATGGCAGTTATCAAATTTGCAACCCAGAATCTGTGGATCACTGGCATTTTTCCGGATCAGAAAATTCGCCCGAAACCATCAAATTTCTAAAAAAGTAAATTAATCAATTAACTGGTTTCTTTTAAATGTATAATACAAAATAATAAGTGAAACAATGGCTGCAATAAAATCAGCCGAAGGGAAAGCAATCCAAACGCCATCAATGCCAAGGTCTTTGATTTTAGGAAGAATAAGGATGAGTGGTGTAATAATTAAAACCCAGCGTTGAATGGCAAGGATAAAAGCCTGTTTGGCCTGGCCCATGGCCTGGTGAATACCCATTGACATGGTAGTAACGCCCATAAGCCACATCATCATTACTACAATACGTAAAGCCCTTGGGCCTTGTTTTAGTAGTTCTTTTTCATCAGTAAAGAGAGAAAAAACTCCCTGGGCAAAAACTTCGAAAAAAACCACTGCTATTAATCCATAAATCAACGAATATTTAATCACAAGTTTCACCGTTTGTTTTACCCGGTCGTATTTTACTGCACCAAAATTATACCCCACAATTGGCTGCATGCCCTGATTTAAACCAAATAGCGGCATGCCAAAAAACAGGGTGGTTTTATAAATAATTCCAAAGATGGCAATGGCTGTATCTCCTCCTAAGGCGCCCAGTGTATGGTTAAGTACGATATTGGCAAAGCTGCTGGAGGAACGCATGCCGAATCCTGATAACCCTACAGAAAGGCTGGGTTTTAATATATGTTTTTGTAGCTTAAAATAGCGTATTTTGATAAAAATAATGCTCCTGGAACTGAAAAAATACCAAATAAGATATAGCAACGTGGCAAATTTTCCGATAATAGTTGCCAGAGCAGCCCCACGGATTCCCATGTTCAGTGGAAAGATAAAAATATAATCCAGTACCGTATTTACTAAAATTCCTAAAAGCATAGCAATCATGGCTTCGCGGGCAAACCCTTCTGCACGTAAATAGTTGCTGGTACCAACACAAAAGGGAAACCAGAGCATACCAAAAAAAACGATTTGTCCGTAATCATGAGCATATGGTAGTATGTTTTCTGTGGCTCCAAAAGCACGCATAATGGGATCGGTAAACAGAAGTCCTATGGTACTGAAAAAAAATCCTACCAGGATGATAAGTAAAAATCCATTTCCTGCAATTGCATTCACTTCTTGCACATCTCCTTTTCCCAATTTGCGGGATATTAATGTGGATGTTCCAATGCCAATCATATGTGCAAAAGAAGAAATAATAGCAATAATAGGTAAAACAATAGCTACCGCTGCAATGCCAAGCGAGCCTACGCCTCGTCCTACAAAAATGGTGTCGATAATATTGTAAATGGCATTGGCAAACATACTTACCATGGAAGGCAAAGAAAGGCTGAACAGTAACCTGCTGATTTTGTTGCTTCCCAGTTTGGTGTAGTTTTCTGCCATTTTTTTGCTTTTAATCGCAGCAAAGTTAAATAAGAATATTTACCTTTTTAAAAACAAATGAGATTATTGGTTTTTGTGTATCTAATATCTCGCTATACCTCCAAGAAAATATTTATAAAATCGTAAAACTGTTTTTACTAAAGTTTCAATAATAAAACCATAGCATTTGCCGACAATTTGGTTAATTTGTTTACTGCCTCCTGCTGCTCCCGACAACTCCTAAAATCCGCATATCTTATTTTTAAAAGTATATTTATATACGCTTTTATTTAAGTATTCAGTTACAGATATTTCTTAGAGAAAATAGTATCTATTATTTTTGATTTATGGTATTTTGGAAATATTATTCATCTTTTCTACTTTTTGGCTTGATCCAAAAAGTTTCAAAAAAATCAAGACAAAACGATGGTTATTCGCCATTCTGGCTCATGAGGGCTTTGCCGTTCTCCGCTCTCTGCAATAAGTCAACAATTCCAGACAAAGTAAGTAAACTCCTTTGTCGGAATTCTATGACTTATTCCATTCACCCTACCCATGGCTCGCCGTTTTATTCGCTATCGCTCATGAAGATAGACGTTGTCAGGCCAACGCTTAACTTTCAACAACTGAAAAATTCGAATTGCAATTTTTAACAGGTGCGATGGAAAATCCGAAATGAGAGCGGAATTGTTGATAATCGCCATGTGACCACGATTCATTATAAAAGAACAAATAGAATCATTTTATTGACTTTAATTTAATTATCAGCAATAACTCTAAATAATAGTATTTTTATTTCCCATCAGAAATATTTAGTATCTAACTTTTTTGTCAATACCAATTTAGGTGAAAACTTTTTGGTTATAATGCATTAATATATAGAGTTTTAAAACTTCTTCAATAATAACCTACGGATATTAGGAACTATCGGGACGGCCGCTTTTAATGCGCTTCCAGCCAGTTTTCACCGGTACCCAAATCAACAGTCAAAGGAATACTTAGTTTTACCGCATTTTCCATTTTATTTTTTACCATTTCTTTAACCTTTTCCAGTTCGGGCTTGTAAACATCAAAAATCAATTCATCATGTACCTGAAGAATCATTTTTGTTTTGAGGTTTTGTTTTTCCAATTCATTAAAAACATCAATCATGGCCAGTTTAATGATATCAGCAGCAGAGCCTTGTATGGGTGCATTTATAGCATTTCTTTCAGCAAATCCACGAACCGTTGCATTTCTTGAATTAATATCTTTCAAAAATCTTTTTCTGCCCATTAATGTTTCCACAAAACCTTTTTCGCGAGCATCGGCAATACTCTTGTCCATATATTCCTTTACTTTTGGAAAGCCTTTAAAGTATTCGTCAATTAATTGTTTGGCTTCGGTGCGTGGAATATTTAAGCGTTGTGATAAACCAAAAGCAGAAATGCCATAAATAATTCCAAAATTAGCGGTTTTCGCTTTACGTCTTTGTTCTTTGGTTACATCTGATAATGTTTCCACGTGGAAAATTTTTGCAGCAGTGGCGGTATGGATATCTGTATTGTTTTTAAAAGCAGTGATCATATTTTCGTCCTGACTCATGTGGGCCATCAATCGCAGCTCAATTTGCGAATAATCAGCGGCCAGTAAAACATGGTCATTATCTCGAGGAATAAAAGCTTTTCTAATTTCGCGCCCACGCTCTTCGCGAATTGGTATATTTTGCAAGTTTGGATTGTTAGAACTTAAACGGCCGGTAGCTGCAATGGCCTGGTTAAATGAAGTATGAATTTTCCCAGTTTTCTGATTTATTAATTTGGGTAAGGCTTCAATATAAGTTGACAACAATTTTTTCAACGACCTGAATTCCAGCACATCATTAACAATGGGATGTTTATCAGCAAGTTTTACCAGTGTTTCTTCGCTGGTTGAGTATTGTTTGGATTTGGTTTTTTTAGCATTAGGGTCTAATTTAAGCTTATCGAACAGGATTTCTCCCAGTTGTTTGGGTGATGAAATATTAAACGAAACACCTGCCTGATCAATAATTTTTTCTTCTATTTTAATAAGCTCTTTATTAAGTTTTTTGGAATAATCATTTAAAGCATTGGTATTAATTTTTACTCCATTGCTTTCCATTTCAGCTAATACCGGAATTAAAGGCATTTCAAGGGTTTCTGCCAAATTGGACAATCCTGTTTTTTCCAGTTCTTTTTCAAATAATTCTTTCAGCTGGTAGGTTAGATCGGCATCTTCGGCCGCATAATCTTTTAATTTTTCCAGGGGCACATTGCGCATTGAACCCTGTTTGGCTCCTTTTTTACCAATAAGCGTTTCTATCTCAACAGGCTTGTAACCCAGGTATTGCTCCGAAAGATAATTCAGGTTATGGCGGAGTTCGGGTTGTAATAAATAGTGGGCAATCATTGAGTCGAATATTTCACCCTGTACTTTAATATCGTAATTTTTTAAGACCAAAATATCATATTTGATGTTTTGTCCTATTTTACGTATTTTTTTGTTTTCGAAAAGAGGCTTAAATTCATCCAAAACCTTCTGTGCTTCTTCCTTTTTTTCCGGGATATGAATATAATATGCTTTATGTATTTCCCACGAAACAGATACACCAACAACTTCTGCATTGTGTGGATTGAGATCAGTTGTTTCGGTATCAAAACAGAATTCTTTTGAGTTGCTGAGTTGTTTAATTAGTTTCTTACGTTCATTTTCATTATCAACTAAAATATACTCATGATCACTATTGGATATATTTTTTGAATTTTCATGATTTGATTGACTGGAATCGGAATCCCCAAAAAGAGTTCCCTGCATTACGCTCCCAGCCTGTGTGGTAATGATTTCTTTTTGAAATAGTCGCCTGGCAGTGGTTCTAAATTCCAATTCTTCAAATAGCTTGGTTAGCACCTTTTCATCCGGATCATCCAGCACCAGTTTTTTAACATCAATTTTTACAGGAACATCCAGTTTTATGGTTACCAGGTCTTTGGAAAGCATTACTTGTTCTTTGTTTTCCAGCAATTTTTCTTTTTGTTTTCCTTTAATCTCATCGATATTGTTGTAAATATTCTCAATGCTTCCGTATTTCTCAATTAGTTTAATGGCTGTTTTTTCACCAATTCCTGGGGCGCCGGGAATGTTGTCAGAGCTGTCGCCCATTAACCCCATGATATCAATAATTTGTTCGGGATTGTTGATTTTAAATTTTTCACAAATTTTTGATTTGTCAATAATCTCCATATCTCCACCGGCACGTCCGGGTTTGTACATTTTTATATGATCAGTTATCAGTTGTCCGTAATCTTTATCCGGAGTCATCATAAAAGTTGTAAATCCCTCTTTTTCGGCCTGTTTAGCCAGGCTGCCAATAACATCATCGGCTTCGTATCCGTCCACTTGTAAAATAGGAATTTGAAATCCCTCAATAATATTTTTGATATAAGGAATCGATTTCCTGATATCTTCTGGCATGGCTTCACGATGCGCTTTATATTCCTTATAGACTTCGTGTCGAAAGGTTGGTCCCGGCGGGTCAAAAACCACAGCGACATGTGAAGGGTTTTCTTTGGCGATTAAATCAATCAGTGTGTTGGTAAATCCATAAATAGCCGAAGTATTTAGCCCCTTAGAATTAAAACGCGGGTTTTTTATAAATGCATAATAAGAACGGTATATTAATGCATAAGCATCTAACAGATAGAGATTTTTAGACATGATTTAAAGTTTTAGTTTTATTGCGAAAACAATTGTAAAATTACAACTACCAAATTACAACTTCCCAGGCTAAAATAATAGTGGATTAAGATATTATTAGATGAAGTGGGCGATCAATATTTTTTAAAAAAATTTTTTAATTATAATTTTGAAAACACAAGACAATTTATAAATTTTACAAAAACAGGAAAAACAAAAAATGTCTAAATCAAAAAATAGGAAAAGGGCCAAACTATTTAGGGAAAAAAAGGAAGAAAGAGAAAGGCTAACTTTTATAAATGAGCAACTGGAAAGAGATAAGGAGGTATTAAAAAAGAAAGCATCAAAAGATAATATTAAGGTTATCGACAGGGAAGAGTTTGGAAGAAAAGAAAAAATATCAACCGTTTTGCTTGAGATGATTAAACCGATCCTTTTCACTGCACAAGACGAAGATGATGCAAGAGGTATTGTTTCAATGGGCGTTGTTGCATGGAATTGCGGAATAATTAAAGAAACCTTGGGTGAAGATAAATTAAAGAAAGCAATGAAAGCTTTTAAAGCCAAGGAAAACAGTGAAGAAAGAAAACTGCTGGATGAATACATCAGTATAAAATGCAGCCAGTATAGCCAGTATAATGATTTTATTACAGACTTTCAATTGTCATTTGAATTTGATGGAAAAATGAATTTTTCGGTACTAACCGGGATTACAT
>CAZSIC010000127.1:0-8606 GCA_964606845.1 uncultured Bacteroidales bacterium | reverse complement strand
ATTCATAAATTAGCTTAATATCTTTTATTTCCTTTACTAATTTTTTTAAGCTTTCTTTTATATATTTTATTGAACTCATATTTTTAAATGTTTTTTTATCATTTCAATAATATCACCAGATAAAGTAAGGGCTTTATTACTTATATTATATAAAATCTCCTCTTTACCATAATCAGCTGTTGTTCTAATTTTTTTTAAAGCATTAATCTTATTGTTAAAATTAATTGATTCTCTCGTAGTTGAAATAGTCTTTATTTCTTTAAACAAAAAACTTATAAAAAAGTTGTGGCTACCATCTTTATTATTTATCGTATAACGGCTAACTTCCGAGTTAATTTCTTTTTCTGTTAATTTAAAATGAGAATTTAAACAATACTTCATTAACTGTAAACAACTATAGTATGAGCAATGAACACTTGGCGCATAGTAATCTTTTTCGTGTAAAAGTTTCGCCGCTTCCTTATTAATCTCTGATTTATTCTTAAGGCCTTGCATTTAAAGTTAACTAAATAATCAAAATTTAGATTAAACTTACAAAAGAATTTTGAAATCAGACGCAAATGTATAGTAAAAATTTCAATTTTATTGTTAAATTTTTATAAAATACTAATAAACAGTTATAAATAATGTATTTAAAAGTGATTTGGGATTATTATACAAAACTTAAAATTGCTTTCCCTTTGCGAATACCTTCCACTTTACAATCAATAAATTTAGTTTTTTTTTCGGTAAGGTTGACAGAATCACTTGAGCGAACTTTCGTTTCAACACCATAAACATCTTCAACAATCATTACACTTTCTTCTTTTCCCAATGGATTTGTTTCCTTCTCGGTGCGCAGGTATTTGAACAAATAGGTTTTATCAACTTCATAATAAGGATGAACAGGTTCTATTTTTAAATGCGAATCGGTATGAAATTTTGTTACCACACATTCAACGTTTTGCCCAACCTTAAACCCATAATGCTGGTACATTTCCTTTTTTAGTGAGTATAAATTATCAAACTCATCTTGTAAAATATAGTAATCAATATTTTTTTCCAACGGCTTAATATCCACAATGGTAAACCAATATTTTTTACCAATTTCCGGTTGTTTCACAATCTTTTTTATCACAGGGACAGCAAGAAATAACTGCCCTTTTTTAATCCTTAAAACTTTACATTTAATAATTTTTGATCTTAAATCAATCTTATAATTTTCAGGTAAAGAGCAAATAGTTTCAATTCCAAACACATCTTTTACTACTGCTGCTTTCTCCTTTTTCCCTACAGAATTGATATGGTCAATAATTTTTACCAGATCAAATTCATAAATCTCACCTTCTTTATATTTTGGATTTTCAGGTTCCAGAAAAATTTTACCACTGCAGTTTATTTTATCGATTTTACAAGTTATTTGCTGCCCTTCTTTAAGATTATAATGATTATAATGATTGGCTTTTAATAAATGTTTTCCGTCAAAAGGGTTTTTTAAAATATAGAATGATTCGCCGGTGCCGGGAATATCGGTAAAACCTGTTATGGTAAAAAGATGCTGCTCTCCTTCGGTAAACTTATATTGATTTTTATTGTTGTTCATACAGATACAAAAATATATATTTTAATGATCATAATGATATTTGACAGGATTAAGATTATAGTAAAGCAACGATATTTTATTACTTTTGTCCTGTTGATAAAATATTATTAAAAGAGCAGGGAATGACAACAGCTAAAGTGGTTTCGGTAAATATTTCCGACAAAAAGGGTGTGATTAAAAAGCCGGTAAACAAAATCATAATCAATAAAGAAGGCGTTGAAAAAGATGCCCATGCCGGCGACTGGCACAGACAGGTAAGTTTACTTGCCAAAGAAAGTATCGATAAGTTCGAAGAAGTATTAGGCCGAAAACTTGATTTTGGCGAATTTGCAGAAAATATTACCACCGAAGGAATTACATTGTATACGATGAAACCTGGCGACAGACTGAAGATTGCTGATGTAGAAATGGAAGTCACTCAAATTGGTAAAGAATGCCATGGTGCAGGATGTGCAATTTTTACGCAGGTTGGCAAATGTGTTATGCCTAAAGAAGGCATTTTTGCTAAAGTAATTCAACAAGGGGTAATTAAACCAGAGGATGAAATTATTCACACTCCAACTGATTAAGATATGAATAAAGGAAAAGTACTATCGGTAAACTTATCGTCTGAACGTGGAATAAAAAAGCCCGTTAAACAGTTAACGCTAACCAACAAAGGTATACAAGGCGATGTGCATGCAGGACATTGGAACCGGCAAGTTAGTATCATTGATCAATCGCACATTCAAAGGTTTAAAAAAATTACCGAAGCCAGAGATACTGAATTTGGGGAGTTTGCCGAAAACATTACTGCCGAAGGTTTACAAGATATTGAATTTCAAACTTTCGACTTGCTGAAAATAGGTAATGCTGTTTTGGAGATTACTCAGGTCGGGAAACCTTTTCACGACCAGTTTCGGGAACTGGGGAATTATGTGATGCCCCGTGTAGGTGTTTTTTGCAGGGTTAAAAAAGCTGGAATCATAAAAGCAAACGACTCCATTGAGTATATTCCCAAAATTTTTAATGCATTGGTTATAACCTTAAGTGACCGGGCAAGTGCCGGAGAGTACGAAGACCGAAGCGGGCCTAAAGTAGTTGAACTCTTAAACTCATATTTTAATAAGTTGGGTATACAATATCAAACGGACAGCATTATAATACCAGACAGTAGCAAAGAGCTAAAAGATATTTTAACCAAAGCAAAAAAAGAAAACATTGATATTATAATAACTACAGGAGGTACAGGCATTGGCAAACGTGATATCACCGTAGAAACCATACAACCGATGTTGGACAAAGAGATTCCGGGCGTAATGGAAATGATTCGCATGAAATATGGTATTGAAAAACCAAATGCTTTGTTAAGTCGCGGTGTTGCCGGAGTTATGGAAGACAGCCTGGTTTATACCTTACCCGGTAGTGTTAAAGCGGTAAATGAATATATGACAGAAATTTTAAAAACTCTTCAACATCTAATATATATGTTGCATGGAATTGATGCCCATTAACAAAATTATTAACCTAAACTAAAAAAGCTAAGGATATGGATCGAGATCAAGCAGAAAAGTTATTAAAAAGGTATATTCGAAACGAAAAAATGCTTTATCACTGTTATGCATCTGAGGCTGTAATGAGAGCATTGGCCAAAAAACTTGGACGCGATGAAGAAAAATGGGGGTTGGCTGGTTTGTTACATGATATTGATACGGAAATAACCAATGCTGATCCAAAAAAACATGCGCTGGTTGCTTACGAATTATTAAAAGATGAAGGGCTGGAAGAAGATATTATTGATGCCATAAAAATGCACAACGAAGAAGCTACAGGCCTGAATCGTGAAACAGAATTTCAACATGCCTTAGCAGCCGGAGAAACAATAACCGGACTTATTTATGCAACAGCTTTGGTTTATCCTGATAAAAAAATTAAAGATGTAAAACCTAAATCAGTAACCAAACGAATGAAACAAAGTGCTTTTGCAGCATCTGTAAGCAGAGAAAATATCATGGAATGCGAAGCCATTGGAATCCCAATTAATGAGTTTGCTGAAATTTCATTAAATGCTATGAAGGAAATTGCCGATAAAATAGGATTATAACTCTACTTTTATAAAACTGAATAACAAACATTTACTTTAATACTTTAAATACTTTTCATTATTAAGCATTGTTATACAGTCAATTAGACATTAAAATTTAATTATATTTATTTAGACTCATTTTAAAATAGAAATAAAAAAATATTCTAATAGATTAATATTTAACACACAACAAGATTGTAAATATTGAACAAATTAAATTCACATGGTTTGTTTGTTTTTTTTATAAATTTGGTGCTGGGTTTATTTAAACTCAACCTAATCTCTTACAATTTGCTTATTAAGTTTAATAAGTAGTTCTATTAACTAACAATTGTTTGACTTAAAACAAGCGTTATGACACTAAAAAAGGAACAACACAATGTATCGGCAGCAATTCTTGCCGGTGGAGCTAACAAGCGTTTTCAGGGAAAAACAAAGGCAAATATTCAAATCAGTGGTGTACGTATTATTGCCCGAACCATCAAGATTCTGCATGACATTTTCGATGACATAATAATTGTAACCAACACACCCGACGAGTTTAAGGGATATAAACATTATACTTTAGTTCCCGATGAAATTAAAAATGTTGGCCCGCTTGGAGGAATTCATGCTGCCATGAAAGCAGCTAAAAACGATTCGGTATTTGTTTTTGCAAGTGATATGCCATGCATCTCAAGCAAGTTAATCAAAAGCCACATCGAATTTTACAAAAAACGCCGCTGCGATGCAGCCATACCTCGCATAAAAGACTTTAAAGAACCATTACACGCTATTTATAATACCAAAAATATTGAAAAACTGGATGATTATTTAAAAAATGCACACGATTATTCAATTGAAAATTTTATTAAAGATTTAAATATTCGATATCACAATATTGACGATACAAAAGAAAACAGAAAATCCTTTATCAATATTAATACACCACAGGATTTATCGTGCATGGAACTATATTCAGAGGCTGGTTATATTTAAAGTTGCTATTTTTTAAAGATATTAGAAAAAGTAAAGTGGGTGTCCAAAATGCCTTTGTGGAATCCTTTCTACCTTCAGTTTTATTTTTTGCAAGAAAAAAAACTACTCTTTTTTTTTGGCTTATATTTCTTTATAGGAATCATAGGAACAGGATCATATCCGTGAGTTCCCCAGGGATGACATCTCGATATCCTTTTAATTCCCAGCCACGCACCTTTAAAAGGGCCATGAATTTTTACCGCATCAATAAAATATTCAGAACAGGTAGGTGTATGCCTGCACGAAGCAGGTGTATAAGGAGATATAACGTACTTGTATATATATATTGGGATTAAAAAAATAAAACCGGTAATTTTTTTTAAGATACTAATCATGTCAACAACTTTGCAGCAAAGTTATAGCTTTTTATACAAAATATTTTATACAAAACACTTAATAACCCACAAAAAAAGCCGGTACACTTTATGGAATATACCGGCGGTAAATTAATTATTATTTTTTTACAGATTTTTTGTTTCGTAAGTTTTTTCTCGTTCGGCAGCTTTTTTATCCCATTCAGGAACTACCTCTTTTAAAAATATTTCTTTTTCAGCATTTAATTTCTCCATATCTAAACCGATATATTCCTGTGCTTTCGCTTTGGTAGAAATATCAGGATATGGGACTTCTTCGTTATAACCTATTGATGCAAGTGTACGTGCTATTTTTAACCTGGCATCATGGGCAATATCAATTCCTGAAGCTAATATTCTGGAACATTCAATCGGGCTGTGAAATGAACCACCATGGCTGGCAGCAACATAATCCCATCGCCATTGAGCATGTCTAATATCCATTAAAGCCGATTGCATTTGTTCTTCATCAGCTCCTAACTCCCATGCTTTACCTGCTTCAACATGGGCGCGTACCAATAATTCTTCCAACTTATCTCTGCTTTCTTTAATCTTATCCTGACGCTCATAAACATTCGCAATTAATTCCTCAGTTTTTTCTCTGTGGCAAACCTGGCAGGTATTTTCAACATTATTTAATGGACTTTGAATTTTGTGATCGGTGAATTTTTGTCCACCTTCATTGATATAAGGCATATGGCAATCAGCACAGGCTAATCCACGCTGAGCATGTATCCCAGTAGTAAAAATTTCATAATCGGGATGCTGGGCTTTAAGCATACGCGCTTTGCTTATTGGATGTGTCCAGTCAACAAAATCATATTCATCGTAGTATTCTTCCATCGATTCAACCGACATTCCTTTATCCCACGGGAAAGTAAGATAATTACCTTCTCCCTTAAAATAATATTCAACATGGCATTGGGCACATGCCAGGCTTCTCATTTCCTGATGGCTTACCATTGCAATATCCACTTTTTGCCTTTGAAAAGCCTCTACCAATGCCGGTCTTGTAATTCTCAAATTCATATTTTCAGCATCATGACAATCTGCACATCCAATTGGATTCACAATTTCATGGCCTAAAGTTTCCCATGTTCCCTGATAAAATTCAGCAACACCCATTTGTTCCATTACTCTTGGCACATCTGGGCTCTTACATGTCCAACAGGTATTAGGCATTGGGCTAACATTACCATCAACCGGAGCACCGGTTCTTAAAATTTCCCGAAGATCATCAATGGCATAATAATGCCCCATTCCCTGATTATATTCTTTGGAGAATCCATATCCTGCCCATAAAACCACTAATCTTGGATCTTCTTCAAGCATATCTCTGAAAGCACTCCCATTGTGCTTACTTTTAAATGAGGTATCAGCCGTTTTTTGTAATCGGTTGTACTGTCTTGGAAAATTTTCTCCCCAAACTTCACTTCTGGGTTCCCACTGCGAATGTTCAACCTGCGGTGTATAAGCAAAAACTGCTTCAGCTCTTCGTTCAATGATTGACGAAGCCAGAAGCCCTAAAAAGAAAACAATTATAATTGTGGCAACAAAAATTAGCCATCCTTTCCAGGGTTTTTCTTTTATTTCATCACTGATTGGTTTCATAAGTATTTTTTTTAATTATCTTTTATAACTTTTTTTAACCATTCGGGCACCGGACTTTTTGGTAATGGAACCATTGCATTAGGAACAACCGACAAGCTATTCACTTTACCGTGTGGTATTTCTTTATGACACTCCCAACATAAACGGCTTTCTCTTTCAGAATGAAAATCTTTATGATTAACCTGTAGCGCTGCATTCTTAATCAAATCTTCGTGGCAACGTAAACAATTCTGTTGAACTACATTTATACCAGCTTCTTTTATTTGAATAACCTGTGGCTCGGCACGTAAAGTAAAAATGGTTGCATGTCGTAATCCGTCTTTTGCCTTAAAATAATAATGTGAGAAAAAATTATTATGTGGAACATGACATTCGTTACAATGGGCAATTTCACGATGTGAGCTATGATTCCAAGTGGCATATTGAGGAACCATGATATGACAATTAATACAAGTTTGTGGATTGTCTGATAAATATGAATGTGCTTTAGAAATATAAAATGAATATACTGAAAGGCCAATAAATATCCCCAGAATTATAATTACCGGAAATTTCCATTGCGGCGGAGGCGTTAATTTTCTTATAATTTGAATCATCCTTCTAATTAAAAAAATTTGCAGCTAAATCATGCTTATCAAAAATACAAAATTCTTCCAGAAAAGAAGTATTTAAATGCTTTATATCTTATAATATGTAATTAGTTTAAATAAATAGATTAAAAAAATAACAAAAAACTGATTTAATTTAACTTTCGAACTTTTTGATAAGAGGTTGCTGCATCAATCATTTTGACATAACTTACTTTTTCACCATTTTTTAGCGACTCGTACTCAAATCCGTTTTCTCCATCAATTAAAATACATTCACCTAAATCATAGCGTAAAGACTCAACCTTATCGCCCGGATACAAGAGATTTCCGAAAAGGTCTTGCAATTGTTTCTTTTTATTCTTTTTTTTGAATAGATTGAATGCCATAATTTTATTTTTAATATAAAATTCGGATATTTATCTAACGAATGCAAGTTTTAATTTGCTAAAAAATTTTATATCTTTTCGCTTCAATGATTACAATAAATAAAATACCGGATGTTTTAATCCCGGAAATTCAAAATCTTTTCCGCGATCACATACATTATGATTTAATGTTAGATGCAATAGTGGAAGGCCAAACGGGGCAAGAGATAAAAATTATACTGGATAATGATACTTCGCCCAAAACGGCACAGCTCATTCGATACGGCTTTACAGTTTTTACTGGAGACACTCAAAACCAGGCAGCAAAAGAGATGATGGAGAGCTTGCCCGTTAATTATTTTATCATGCCTTCAGGCCAGGAATGGATCGAATTAGCCAAAAATGTTTATAATGACCGCTTAAAATCAACAACCCGATACGCATTTTCACAAAAAGAAATTTTACAGGAAAATATTGATTTAATGATCGAATCGCATCCACAAAAGGATATATGCAGACTAATAACTTTAGATGAGGCACAAAAAATGGCAAATCATGCAATTAATAAATTGCATTTAATAAATTTTAATTCTCCCGAGCATTTTATTCGTGAAGGTTTTGGTTATAGAGTTAGAAAAGGAGGAGAAATTGTAGCTGCATGTACAACTAGCCTTGTATGCAGCAAAGGTGTTGAAGTTAATGTTATTACCCTTCCCGAATACAGGAAGAAGGGATATGCCTTTTTATGTGCATTAAAATTTTTGCGCCATTGCCTCCATAATAAACTGTATGCCAACTGGGATGCTTCTGATGAAATGTCTGCTGACCTGGCGAAAAAACTAGGTTACTCCATGATTGAGGAATATAAAGTTTTTTATATTGAATAAAAAAAAGAGCATCTCCGATTTGAAAATGCTCTTAAACCTGATTAATTCATAAATTTTTCAAGTTAAATTTTTGTATTGATTTTTAATATAATTCAGGATATTTTTTTGGATCAACTTCATTCATCATTGCATAAAT
>CAZSIC010000126.1:0-9079 GCA_964606845.1 uncultured Bacteroidales bacterium | reverse complement strand
TCGACGAGATCAACCTCGCTTTTCTAACGCGGGAGACGGTGCAGGACATCTCGGGGAATGTAAATATCGTCATTTGATTTCTCAAGCTGGATACCTAACCTGCGGAAAGCAGTAGGGATAATTCCCAGGTTTTCGAATGATACATTTTTTATGGTTATTTCAGAGCCTGTCATTGCAGCTAATCCAATAAAACTGCCAATTTCGATCATATCGGGCAAAATAGTATGTTCACAGCCTTTTAATTCTTTTACTCCATCGATAGTTAGTAAGTTAGACCCTATGCCCGATATTTTTGCTCCCATGCTTACCAGCATTTTGCATAGCTGTTGAATGTAGGGTTCGCATGCAGCATTATAAATTATAGTTTGCCCTTTGGCCAAAACGGCAGTCATAATAATATTAGCTGTTCCGGTTACGGAAGCTTCTTCGAGCAACATTTTAGCACCGTGCAAATTTTTTCCTTTTACTTTATACGAGTTGTCTTTGTGGCTAAATTCAAATTTGGCACCCAGTTTTTCAAAACCAATAAAGTGGATATCAACTCTTCGGCGTCCGATTTTATCACCACCGGGTTTAGGAATATATCCTTTGCCAAAACGCGCAAGCAAAGGCCCTATCATCATAATCGATCCTCGGATAGTAGTTGATTTTTCTCTATATTCCTCGGTTATCAGGTAATCGAAATCGATTTCTTTTGCAGTAAAAGCATAAGACGAATCATTTAGTTTTTCAACCTTAACGCCAATCGATTCGATTAAATCGATGAGTTTATTTACATCACGTATATTGGGAATATTATGAATGGTAACTTTTTCAGGAGTTAACAATACAGCGCTAAGTATTTGTAGTGCTTCGTTTTTTGCACCTTGTGGAGTAATTTCGCCTTTTAGTTTTTTCCCACCTTGAATAACAAATGAACTCATAAATCAATGTTTATTTAGGGAGATAATTTATTTTTTTCGCTGACTGCGGCGACGTTTATTTTTGGCTAAAATATCTTTGGTTTCTGTTAGTCTTGTATCTTGTGCATTGAGGTCAATTTTACCATCCGACATTTCTTTTAAGTCAGAAAAAATATGTTCATCAGAAACCGCTTCCTTATTCCATGTTAAGTAGCTTTTTTTCATGTGGTTGGCAATTAACTGCACCAGGATGTTTTTTAATTCTCCTTCTTCCATATCTATGGCATACTGAATCATTTTTTCAATGGTTTTGCCATAATGTTTAAACCTGGCATTTCTATTATTGTAAGGAACTGGTTCTGGTTTTTCTGTTAAAGTTTCAATTTTTGGTGTTTCGTAGGGTGAGTCAATCTCCAGTTTAAATTCTGACATGATGGCTAAGTGATCCCATAATTTATGTTTAAAATCGGCAATATCTCTTAAATGAGGATTCATATTACCCATAATATTGATAATTGCTTGAGCCATTTTATTTCTTTTTTCTCTGTCGGGCTCTTCTATAGTGAGCTCAATCATTTTTTGGATATTCCTTCCATATTCGGGTAAAACCATTTTTTTTCTACTTGTATTATATTCCATAATTGAATTTATTTTTTGCAAAAATAATCTATTTTGATTTAGCATTCAAAGTTTTAAGCCTATAATTCGTAAAAGTCTGTTCTTGCTAGATTTGAAAGGATTAACGAAAGTAATAATTATAAAGAACGAATAATTTTTACAGAGCTTAAAATCTTATTCTTTAAAGTAATATCTTAAGCCCAACAAGCTTCTCAGAGTGTAAGGTTGTTCTTCTAGATATAGTTCAGGAGCTAATTCAAAATTAACAGACAGCATTTTAAATTTTTGGATAGGATAAATCTCTAAAACTACCGGAAATGTAATAATATTCCCATCTCCACCATCTGTAAATGGGTCTGATTTAAAACCAATACCCACAGAAAATCTATGATTTTCCCGGGGTGTAAAATGGTAAAAAGCATCTAGCTCTAGTTGAATATCTATCATTTCCTGGTTTATATAAGTTTTAAACTCTCCTCCAATAGCTGACTGTTTAAATGTAAAAGGAGAATAACTTAAACTAATCACATCAGGATAATAATGGGTTATTCCTACTTGTGAGTATGTTTTTGCGTTAAAAAATAAAAATAAAAATAAAAATACAAAACTTGATTTAAAAAAAGCTTTCATGGTTAAAGGGTTTTAATAATTAAAGTGCTTGTATTAAATTATTCAATAATTTTTAGCTTAGCAAATTTTAATAAAAGTTGTTTTTCTCCAACTACCTCGAACAAAACTTTAGCTTTTTTATTAGGCTCGGTACCCTCAATTTTTATTATTTCGCCTAATCCAAATTTGCTGTGGCGAACAATCATCCCTTCCTTAATTGAGTCTGGACTGTCGGGCGTAAAATCTTGTATTGTTTGGGAAGCGACTTTTCTCCCTGCTTCACTTATTTTTATTAATTTATTATTAGCCTGATGTACTGTAGCATTGACTCCTGGTTTCTCGCCTGCCGGACGAGCAGGCTTTTTTTCGAATCGTGGTTTGGATGAGTTTTCAAAAATATCATCATAACTATTAAAAGATGATTGTGGTACTTCATAAAACGATTCGGGTAAATCCAGGTATTTTTCATCTACTTCTTTAATAAAGCGGCTGGGGCGGCAAGTAGTAGGAGTTCCCCATTTATACCTTTCGCGGGCAAAAGAAATTACAGCAGATTCTTCAGCTCTGGTTAAAGCTACATAAAATAACCTGCGCTCCTCTTCTAATTCTTTCTGTGTGCCCGATGACATGGGCGAGGGAAACAAGTCTTCTTCTAACCCTGCCAAAAAAACATGTTTAAATTCTAGTCCTTTAGCCGAATGCATCGTCATGATGGTTACTTTATCAAAATCCTCTTCTTTTTCATTATCCTGATTGGTTAATAATGCAACATTCTCCATAAATTTATCCAACGAAGGGAAAAAATCAGGATCATCATTACTGTCGACATACTCTTTGATACTGTTTAAAAGTTCTTCAATATTTTCTAATTTGGTTTGCTCCTCATGTGATTGTGGATTTTTAAACTCTTTCATGATGCCTGATTCATTGGCTATTTCTGTGGCAGCATCGAAAGCATCG
This sequence comes from uncultured Bacteroidales bacterium, assembly GCA_964606845.1. GTDB lineage: Bacteria > Bacteroidota > Bacteroidia > Bacteroidales > UBA12077 > UBA12077. Next base: position 5,990 of record CAZSIC010000126.1, on the reverse strand, counting down.
TAGCTTTTAATATTTTCCGAAAAATTGTTTATTAGTGTCCTAAACTGTATTAACTTGTTTTTGGTCCCTGCATTTAATCCCGATTGCACTTTTTCAATATTGGATAATACATCCCATAGATTTAATTCATTTTGTTTGGCAAAATGATCGATTTTAGTTATCGTTGTTTTTCCAATTCCACGGGTTGGGTAATTGATAATCCGTAAAAGGGCTTCATCATCTTTTTTGTTAACCACCACGCGAAAATAAGCCAGCAGGTCTTTTATCTCTTTACGCTGATAAAACGAGATACTACCATAAACCTTATAAGGAATATTGAATTTCCGGAATGCTTCTTCAAAACTCCTGGATTGTGCATTTGTTCGATAAAGAATGGCAAAATCTTTATATTCATAATTGCGCGCTGCAATAATATCTTCAATAATCCGGGCAATTTTATATGCTTCGTCTTTATCTGTATCTGTTTCTATTACTTTAATTTTTTCTCCGGTTTCGTTTCTCGAGTAAATTTTTTTTGGAATTTGTTCTTTATTTCTTTTGATCAAGCTGTTTGCCGCTTCAACAATTATTTTTGTTGAACGATAATTTTGTTCCAGTTTATATAAATTATATCCCGGATAATCGTTTTTAAAGTTCAGGATATTTTCAATCTTAGCTCCTCTAAAAGCATAAATACTTTGGGCATCATCTCCTACAACACATACATTTTTAGTTTTTTCTGCCAGCTTTTTAATGATTAGATATTGAGCAAAATTGGTATCCTGATATTCATCAACCAATATGTATTTAAATTTATGTTGGTATTTTTCTAAAATGTCAGGGAAATCTCTAAAAAGAATATTAGTATTTAATAATAAATCATCGAAATCCATGGCATCAGCTTTCTTACATCGGTTGCTATAGATCATAAAAATTTCTCCTATTCGGGGACGTTTGTTTTTTTGATCTTGAATAAGGATTTGTTGATTGCTGTTATAGGCTTTCGCTGTAATCAAATTATTTTTTGCGCTGGATATACGGCCATAAATTTCGCCAGGTTTGTAAGTTTTATCGTCTAATCCTAATTCTTTAATAATTTTTTTTACCAGATTCTTAGAATCAATGGTATCATATATGGTATAATTAGATGTATATCCTAATTTATCGGCTTCAGTTCTTAGAATTCGTGCAAAAATGGAATGAAAAGTTCCCATCCATAAATACCTGGCTGCATCTTTACCAATCATCCCTGCAATTCTGTTTTTCATCTCAGCAGCAGCTTTATTGGTAAATGTTAAAGCTAAAATTTGATGCGCAGGAATTCCTTGTGCCAACAAATGTGTTATTCGGTAAGTTAACACACGTGTTTTTCCCGATCCTGCTCCGGCTATTACCAATGAAGGGCCTTTATAATTTATAACTGCGTTTTTTTGCGCTTCATTTAAATCTTCTAAATAATTGTAAACCATTCAATTTTTTTTGTGATGAAAATAACAAGCTGTAAAAATAATTGCATAATCATGGCGAACCAAAACTTCTATAAAGTATTTTTTCACAAAAGTGATTTATAAATTGGTAACTTAGCTAACATCTAATTAAACAAGCAAAAAAACATTTTAGATCATACAATTTTATTAACAGATAATTGTTATTATTGTAGTTTTTATAAGGTATATATTAATATGTATAGGTTGTTAAGATTTCTTTTTACATGGATATTTATGATTACTGTTTCATCAGCATTCTCGCAAATTACATCGAATGCTGAATTTTCAGAACCGTTAAGTTTTGCTGATAGTATTCATATTTTTGTTTTTTGTGCTAATGAAGATAATGAAAGGGTTTTAACAGCTAATGATTCCTCAGGTAATGGAGGATATAAATTTGAATGGTATAAATTCAATGAAGAAGATACCGCTTTTAACATTCCGGTTAACGAAAATATTACCATTAATAACGATTCAGTAAGTTCTACAGTTCAAAACCTGGTATCTGGTGGTTATAAAGTAATACTAACAAAAGGAGATACTATACAGGAATATATTGCCTGGGTTTACAATAATATCAATTTATCGATTGATATACAGGTTTTAGACTCTTTGGATTGCGATTTGCTGGAATTAAGCGCTCCAACAAATTTTGAGACAAAATTTTATTATTATAATACTTTAGATGGGACATCTTATTTGTTAAATAATTCAAAACAGCAATATAACTGGAGCTCAGAGCCTGAGCTGGAAAGTTTACGCAATTATAATTATTCATATACCAGTACAGCCATTCTGCCAACCGAAAATACCACTTTTTATGTTACCATTACTGACCGTTTCGGCTGCGAAGCAGATGATTTTGTTGATTATACAGCTGTTGAAACGAAAGCAAAATTTAAAATATCATCTATCGATGAAGATGGTGTTGTAATCGAAACCAGCGAGGAATCTATTTCCGGTTCAGCTCCTTTAAAAGTGCGGTTTGAGAATATTTCGGAAAATGGATATGAATTCACTTACTTTTTTGGCGATACCTTAATAAATAACGACGAGGATACAATTATTACATCAGATTTTTTGTTACAACCAGAACACACCTATTATTATACAGCTCCTGATACAGGGAAAACATATACTGCCAGATTATATAGCGAAAGTAGTTTTGGATGTAGAGATTCATTGTTTTTAGAGATTTTTACAGAACCAACTTCTATTGAGTTCCCTAATGTTTTTACTCCCAATAAAGATCTTATTAATGATGTTTATTTACTTACAGATTATAAATCGATTAGGAACTTTAAAATTACGATATTTAACAGAGTAGGTCAGGTTGTACATCAATTTGAAGGAGATGTGCGTGACTGGGAAGGTTGGGATGGTTCTGTAAAAAATAGCAACAAAGATGCCCCTGCTGGAAATTATTTTTTTGCAGTTGAAGTAATGGGATGGGACAATAAAAAATATAATAACAAAAATTTAAATTATACCGGCGTAACTGATGCCCCCGAGGGTGAAGAAAGTCAAAGCGGAAATTTCTTTGGCATAATCAGGCTGTTTAGGTAAGATGATATATAATATATAATATATAAAAAGGGATGAATCTGCCAGACTCATCCCTTTTAATTTTAGCATTAAAAAATATATCTATTCTTCTTCTTCCTGTTCTTCGAAAGCTTTCATTAATTTTTCCTGAACATCCATTGGCACTTGTTCATATTTTGCAAACTTCATGGTGTAGGTTGCTCTACCTCCGGTTAACGAACTTAATGCAGTAGAGTATTTATTCATTTCAGCCAGAGGTACTTTAGCATTGATTTTTTCAAAACCTTTATCACTATTCATTCCCTCAATCATCGCTCTTCTGCCTTGTAAGTCGCTCATAACATCACCCATTCTGTCGGATGGAACAAGAACTTCTACATCATAAATAGGTTCCATAATTTTTGGGCCTGCATTTTTAAATGCTGCTTTAAAGGCATTACGGCCGGCAAGTTTAAACGAAATTTCATTTGAATCTACCGGATGCATTTTACCATCATATACAGCAACCCTTATATCCCGGGCATAAGAACCAGTTAGTGGGCCTTCTTCCATTTTCTCCATAATACCTTTTAAAATTGCAGGTAGAAAACGAGCGTCAATTGCTCCACCAACAATACAGTTATAATAAATTAATTTACCACCCCAGGGTAATGCATGCTCTTCTTTATTCCTAACAGATACTTTTATTTCTTTTCCATTTACCTTATAAACGGTAGGATCAGGCATGTTTTCTTTGTAAGGTTCAATAATCATATATACTTCACCAAATTGCCCAGAACCTCCTGATTGCTTTTTGTGTCGATAACTCGATTCGGCAATTTTCGTTATTGTTTCTCGGTACGGAATCCTTGTTGGATAAAATTCAGTTTCGATTTTATAGATATTGTCAAGATGCCATTTTACCATATTATTTAAATGGTATTCACCCTGTCCGTATAGTATAATTTGTTTTAATTCTTTCGAATATTCAACTTTTACCGTTGGGTCAATTTCATGTAATCGGGATAAAGCTTCTCCTAACTTTTCATCATCCGATTCGTTAACTGTTTTAATTGCAGTTCTGTGTTTGGCTTCGGGAAATAAAATTTCAGGAAATTTAAATGAATTTTTAGCATCGGATAAAGTATGATTTGTCTTAGTGTTTTTTAGTTTAACAGCAGCACCAATATCACCAGCAACAAGCTTTGATACTTTAGTTCTGTTCTTACCTGCAACAGCATATAATTGTGAAAATCTTTCTTTAGTTGATGTATTGTTGTTTGTTAAGTCCATACCTTCGGAAACACTTCCGGAAATAACTTTGAAATAGTTGATTTCACCGATATGCGACTCGTTAGCTGTTTTAAAAACAAATAAACCGGCAGGTCCATCTTCTTTGCATTCAATTTTAGCTCCATCAGTAGTTTCTGGTGCAGGCATCATATTTGGTGCTGGTACTACATTTATAATAAACTCTAAAATTCTTTTAATACCATAATTTTTTTCTACTGAAGCACAAAATAAAGGATGCATTCCTCTGTTAATTAAGCCTGCTAGAATACCCTTTCTCATTTCATTTTCGTCAAGCGAACCTTTCTCAAAAAACAACTCCATTAATTCTTCATCATTCTCAGCAGCGGATTCTACCAGGGCATTATGTAATTCTTCGGCTGTATCTTTTTGGTCAGCAGGAATGTCAAGAATTTCTCTTTCGCCCTTATCGTTGAATTTGTACATTTTCATCGTTAATACATCGATGATTGCATTAAAATCAGGGCCCGTAGAAACAGGATACTGAACAATTACGATTTTATTTCCAAAAGATGTTTTTAAAGATTCTATTGCTTTCTCATGGTTTGCTCCTTCATGATCTAATTTATTCAAAACAAACATTAATGGTTTATTAAATTTATCACAATGTCTGTTTAATATTTCGGTACCAACCTCTACTCCATGCTGAGCATTAACTAACATAACAGCTAGATCTGCAGGGTAAAAGGAAGAAATTACACTTCCAATAAAATCGTCAGCTCCGGGTGTATCAATAATATTAATTTTATGATCATTAAATTCGGTATATAAAACAGTTGAAAATACTGAATTTAGGTTTTCATGTTCAATTTCATTGTAATCAGAAGCAGTGTTTTTACCATCAATACTTCCTTTTCTTTCAATTACTCCTCCTTCATAAAGCATCGCCTCGGCCAGGGTTGTTTTCCCCGAACCCGCATTGCCAATCAAAGCGATATTCCTTATTTTATCCGTTTGATAAGTTTTCATATGTATTATAAGATTTAATTAATAATTATTATTATAACTTCTTTAAAAACAACACATTTATAATAAGATAGATAAACGGGCTTCAAAAATAGTAAAATTTTGTCAACACACAAGTGATGATATATATTATTATATAGCTTTGGTAAAATTTTTATTTGCACTTTAATTTCTTTCTAAATAAGCCTTTTGTGTTAATTTAACTACAAATCGTTTGTTATTTACCAAAAAACATTATAATTTTGCGGCATTTTCCGACAATAAAATTGTGTCGTTAAATCAATAAAAATCAAAGGATTTTAATTTTTTTACGGTTTATTTCAGTGGTAAAATAAATTCTTCTGAAACATCTAAAAATTAAGAAATAAATTTAAATATTTTGTGGATTTTAAAAAAAAAGAATACCTTTGCGAACCGATTTTGTAAAAAAATAATTTAAATAATTAAACTATATGCCTACAATACAGCAGTTAGTAAGAAAAGGAAGAAAGCAAATTGTAGAGAAGAAGAAGGCTCCTGCTTTGGATGCGTGTCCACAAAGAAGAGGTGTTTGTACTCGTGTATATACAACAACACCTAAGAAGCCAAACTCTGCTATGCGAAAAGTTGCCAGGGTTAGGTTAACCAATGGTAAAGAAGTAAATGCATATATACCAGGCGAGGGTCATAATTTACAGGAACACTCTATTGTATTAATCAGAGGAGGTAGGGTAAAAGACCTTC
>CAZSIC010000125.1:0-9259 GCA_964606845.1 uncultured Bacteroidales bacterium | reverse complement strand
GTAGTAATCTTCAATGGTTTTTTCTCTGGGCAGTACCTCACCTGTAATCCTTAAAATAGCTCTGCTGTTATTCACTGTGTTGGTACTTACAATAATACTTTTATTAAAATTTCCAGGCCGGTTTCTGGGATCAAATACCGCTTTTACAAAGCCTTTCTGTCCGGGCATCACAGGTTTTTGTGTCCAGGTAGGCGAAGTACATCCACAGGTTGCTCGTACATTTGTAATGACAAGTGGTTCAGAACCTGCGTTGGTAAATATAAATTCGTATTCAACGGTTCCTCCATCTTCTTTTATTTTTCCAAAATCATGGATATCTTTCTCAAAAGATATTTTGGCCCCACGTTGTTGAGCAAAAGCAAAAACAGCCAAAACAGAAAAAAGTATAATTAATATTCCTTGTTTTTTCATAAAAAAATATTTTTCGAGATTAAATGATGAGTCAATATATAAATAACAAAAATAATAATATTTTATCTTTAGCCTGATATATTCATTTATATATTATTATTTCTTTGTTACAAGATTAATTCATAAGTTTATGAATCAAACAGGTTTGCTATTATTTTGAACAAACTTTAACTTTTGGTAATAAAATGGTAAATTCATGCCAAATAATTATTAAAGTTTTTCTTTATTTTATAACGTAATCTTAATGAATAAGTTTTGAAAAAAAACTGTTTTACCATATTTTTTTTATTTTTCATCCTATTAGGAAACACCGTTTCAGCCCAGTTTTATAACGGGCATCAAATGAATTTTGGCAAAAACAGGGTTCAGTATAATGATTTTTACTGGTCGTTTTTTCGTTTTGATAATTATGATGTTTACTTTAACCAGGAAGGCGAAACCATTGCCAGGTATACTGGGGAAATTGCCCGTGATGAGATTTTGCTTATGGAACAACGCCTTAATTATAAGCTTAAAAAAAAGTTAATATTTATTGTTTACAATCGTCATTCTGATTTTAGGCAAAGTAACATCGGTTTGATAACAGGGAAAGAAGATTACAATACCGGTGGTGTGACAAAAATTCGGAATAATAAAGTAAGCTTATTTTTTCAGGGCGATCATAGAGACTATATCAAACAGCTAAGAGCAGCCATTGCCGAAGTATTAATTATGGAAATGCTATATGGCGAACGTTTGTCAGATAATTTTACAAGCTCAACCATGCTCGATTTGCCGGATTGGTATTTAAAAGGTTTAACATCTTATCTTTCAGACGATTGGAGTACTGAAACAGAAAGTCGTGTGAAAGATGGTATTATTCATAACCGGTTTAATAAATTTAACCGCTTAAGCGGCGATGAAGCTGCTTATGCAGGTCACTCTTTCTGGAAATATATTAATGATTTTTATGGTAGTACTGTAATAACCGATATTATTTACCTTACCCGGGCAAATAAAGGCGTTAATACCGCCATATATAGTGTGTTAGGCTTGCCATTTAAAGAAATTACCCAACAATGGATCAATTATTACAAATCATATTTTGAAAATCAGTTTTTTGTAACCGATAGCGTTAATACCAGAAAAAACATTTCAAGTAGTAAAAATAACCAGGTAATTACCTATGCAAAGTTAAATCCTGGAGGATCTAAGCTGGCATATGTTACCAACGAGTCAGGAAAATATAAAATCATGATATATGATGAGAGCTCTGAAAAACATTACAAAGTATTTAAATACGGAAATAAAATTAATCAAATTACCGATTATACTTACCCTGTGATTGCCTGGCATCCTTCTGGAAACTATTTAACAATAATTACTGAACAAAAAGGAGGGATGAAGCTAATACAATATAATTTTGCAAAGGATGAATTTTCTTCCCGAAACCTGCTTTATTTTGACAAAATTCTTGATTTCGCCTATTCGCACGATGGTTCAAAAATGGCTTTTTCTGCAGTAAAAAATGGCCAAACCGATCTTTATATTTTTGATCTTGCATCATCAACAAGCAGACAATTAACGGATGATTTAGCCGATGATTTTAATCCTCGTTTTATTCAAAATTCTTCGAAAATTATATTTAGCTCAACTCGAACAAATGATACTTTGCCGGTTAATCAGTCCTTTTCACAAACCGATATCTATATTTATGATTTGCACAAAAAAAATAATGAATTACAGAATTTAACCCAAACAAACAGCACAAAAGAAATTTTTCCGGGTTTGTTAAAAAATAACCATTATTTTTATTTAAGCGACCATAATGGAATCTATAATCTTTACAAAGGTCAATTCGACAGTACTATTAGCCATATCGATACGGCCATTCATTACCGTTACTTTATTAACCAGTCAGCTTTAACCAATTACAGATTTAATATTTTAAACCATCATTTAAGCAGTAATAAGGCAGATTATTCTTTTGTTTATTATAACCGAGGGCAATATCATATTCATAAATCATCGTTGCAAGATTCTGCTTTTGCTACCGAAAGTCAACGATCAAAAACTCTATTTAAAAAACAAATAGACAATGTTGCTGATAGTTTACAAGCGTCTTATTATCAAGAAGAAGAGTTAAAAGATACTTTGCAGATTTTATCACCCGAAGATAACTTTGTAGATATCAACAACTATACATTTGAAATTGAAAAGCCCTATTTTTCATACAAATATGAAGGTGAAAAACTGGATACTTCAAAACTACGGCGAAAGTTTCCAAAGATTCGTATTTACGAACGTACATTTTATACCGACCATGTTGTAAGCCAGGTTGATTTTGGGTTTTTGAACAATACATATCAGGCTTTTACCGGTGGAGCAGTCTATTTTAATCCCGGTTTTAATGCTTTATTAAAAATTGGAGCTTACGATTTGCTTGAGGACTACAAAATTATTGCCGGCGTGAGGTTTTCGGCTGATTTTAACAGTAACGAATACCTGGTTAGTTTAGAAAACCTGAAACGTAAAATTGATGAGCAGATAGTTTTCCATCGGCAAACCTTTGAAAATGTTACTCCAGATTTTGTTTCCAAAACTCAAACGCATAAACTAATGTATATTCGAACCGTTCCTTTTAGCCAGGTAAATGCTTTAAAGGGCACGTTAACTATGCGGCATGATAAACTGATTTATTTATCGACGGATCGGAATACCCTACAAATGCAAGATAAACATAAAGTATGGGGAGGATTGAAAGTAGATTATATTTTTGACAATACATTAAATACCGGGGTAAATCTCTATCAAGGGACACGCTATAAAATTTTTGCTGAGTATTACAATCAGGTCAATCAATCACAAACAGATTTATTTGTTTTAGGGGCTGATTTCAGGCATTATCAGAAAGTGCATCGTGACTTAATTTTTGCTTCCCGTTTTGCTGCGAGTACATCTTTTGGCAATAGTAAGTTAATATACTATCTGGGTGGAGTAGATAACTGGACCAATTTTTCGCAAAAAACACCTACTTTTATTCCACTGAGCGAAATTCCGATTAATGAAGATGAAGACTATGCTTATCAGGCTGTAGCTACAAACCTTCGTGGTTTTCCGCAAAATATAAGGAATGGGAATAGTTTTGCGCTTATTAATACCGAATTAAGATGGCCTTTTGTAAAATATTTTTCGAGCTATCCGCTTAATTCTTCTTTTTGGTCAAACCTTCAACTGGTAGGTTTTTTTGATATTGGCTCGGCATGGAGCGGATTAAGTCCCTGGTCTGAAGAAAATGCATATGAACGGGAAATAAAAAAGTATGGACCGATAACTATTACGCTAGATACTGAAAGATATCCGATTGTAGCAGGATATGGATTTGGCATGAGAGTAATGTTGTTTGGATATTTTATGCGGTTTGATTGGGCCTGGGGTATAGAAAATCAGCAAATTACGCCAGGAATATTTTATTTTTCGTTAAGTTTGGATTTTTAAATCATCATTTATGAGTGTTAATGAAATTATTATACTTGTTTTAATAGGATTTCTAGCCGGTGTTGTTGGAGGGTCCCTTGGATTAGGCGGTGGAATTATTATTGTTCCTGCACTTGTCTTTATCATGGGTTTTTCACAACATCATGCACAAGGTACAAGCCTGGCGGTATTATTATTCCCCATTGGAATTCTAGCTGTATTACACTACGCTAAAAACGGGTATGTTAATTATAAATATGCTGTTATTTTAATAGTAGCTTTTATTTTGGGAAGCTATCTGGGATCGGTTATTTCTGTCCATTTACCTGCAAAAACACTTAAAAAAGTTTTTGGTATATTTATGTTAATTGTATCAGTTAAAATGATTTTAGATAAATAGTTATGGCTATCGAACAAAAAATAAAAAAGCTGGCAAAAAAATATTTCAAACAGGTTGTTGATATTAGAAGATATTTACATCAATATCCCGAATTATCTTTTAAAGAATATGAAACCTCGAAATATATTATTTCATTGTTAAATGATTGGGGCATACAGTTCAAATCAGGAATTGCAGAAAATGGAGTGGTTGCAATCATTGAAGGTGAAAATCCGGAGAAGAGAGCTATTGCATTAAGAGCAGATATTGATGCTTTGCCCGTTGAAGAAAAAAACCAGGTTCCATATAAATCAAAAAATAAAGGAATAATGCATGCTTGTGGGCATGATGCACATACAGCTTCTTTATTAGGTGTTACACTAATTTTAAACGAATTAAGAGGTGAAATTGAAGGAACCATAAAATGTATTTTTCAACCAGCAGAGGAGCTGCTTCCCGGTGGAGCAAAATTAATGATTGACCAGGGAGTATTAAAGAATCCGGAACCTGAAATTATAATTGGCCAACATGTTTATCCCGAGCTCCCTGCAGGAAAGGTAGGAATGAAAAGCGGTGCATACATGGCATCGACCGATGAGATATATATGTCCATAAAAGGAAAAGGAGGCCACGGAGCCATGCCGGATAAAATAAATGATACCGTACTTATTGCTTCGCATATTATTGTTGCATTACAACAAATCTCAAGCAGACTGGCTCCTGCAGGAACTCCAACTGTCTTATCTTTCGGAAAATTTATTGCTAATGGTGCTACAAATGTAATTCCTGATGAAGTAAATATTGAAGGAACTTTTAGAACCATGAATGAGGAGTGGCGGGCTAAAGCTCATCAAAAAATAAATACAATTGCTACAGGAATAGCAAACAGCATGGGTGCTGAAATTGCAATTAATATCAAAAAAGGATATCCGGTTTTAATCAATGATGAAAAGGTGACCTTAAAGGCCAAAAAAATTGCTCAGAAATTTTTAGGCGATGCCAATGTTGTTGATTTGGATTTTAGAATGACTGCAGAAGATTTTGCTTATTTCTCCCAGCATAAACCTTCAGTTTTTTATCGGTTAGGGGTGTCGTCCGAAGAAGATGAAGAATGTTCACCCTTGCATTCGGCTCACTTCAACATTGATGAGAAAGCCCTCGAAACCGGAATGGGAACCATGGCGTATCTGGCTGTACAATTTTTATATGATTGAAAAAGATGTTGAAAGGCCTGCTAAATCAATTAGACAGTAGTAGTTTAGAATCATTTTAAATTAGTTGAAGCGGGTTATTTAAATCAAGTTTTGTTTTTCTATTCAAATTTTGGGAATAATTTTGTAAATGAATTAATCACAATTATAAACTTAAATTAAATAATCATGGCTTACGTAATAACTGATGACTGCACAGCTTGTGGTACTTGTATAGATGAATGCCCGGTTGAAGCTATATCTGAAGGTGATATTTATAAAATTGACCCTGAAGTTTGTACTGACTGTGGTGCATGCGCTGATGTATGCCCGGTAGAGGCTATTCATCCTGAATAGTATAAAGCTGGAGAAAAAATTTAGAAGCTGCCTTATTTTGAGGCAGCTTTTTTTATTTCTAAAATCGTAAAATGAAATTCTGTTATAATCCTTATTTTACCTTATTCCGATTTTTAGAATGTGTATTTTAAATATTTATAGGTGCAATATTTTTTTATTTATAGAAATTAATACGTAAATTTATTCAACCTTTACCTGTATATGACAACAAATATCGACAAGATAAATAGTGCTACAAAAAATGTAATCGTCAAAATTTTTGTGGTTATAACCTATTTTTCCATGGTAACTGTGAATTTTTTGGCAAATAGTCTGCCTATCAATAATCAGACTACCGGGGAAATTTCTAACGCCTATCCAAATCTATTTGCACCTGCCGGGCTGACTTTTTCTATTTGGGGTTTAATTTACCTTTTGCTTGCCGGATATGTGCTATACCAATTTATAAAGAGTGATCAAAAAAAAGAAGTGCTTTACCGGAAGATTAATATTTTTTTTATTGCCACTTCAGTTGCCAATATCCTTTGGGTATTTGCCTGGCATTATGATTTAATCGGTCTTTCGGTAATCATTATGGCAACAATGCTTTTTTCTCTCATCAAGATTGCTGATATTCTTCAAAATGAACAACTGACATTGCAGGATAAACTATTTGTTTATGTGCCTTTTAGTGTATATTTTGGATGGATTACGGTGGCAGCAATTGCTAATGTCACTGTCTTTCTGGTTAGTATCGGCTGGAATGGTTTTGGCATCGCTGACTTTGTCTGGACAAGCATTATTATAGGTGTTGGAGCTTTTATTGGAATTTTGCGGATGCTTAAAGATAAAAATGCCATTTATGGCTTTGTATTGATTTGGGCATATATTGGGATACTGATTAAGCATGTTTCTGATACCGGTTTTGAAGGGCAATACCCTACTGTTATTTATACAGTGTTAATATGTTTGGCTTTGTTTGGCTTTTTTGTGACAAGAATTTTAGTAAAAATTAAATAATTATCACTATGTTTTACAAACTCTACGCAATTGCACTACCTGTGTTTTTCGCCATTGATATGATTTGGCTTGGGCTGGTAGCAAAAAATTTTTATCAGAAACAAATTGGCTTTTTAATGAAAAGTGATATTAACTGGACGGCAGCGATTATTTTTTATCTGTTATTTATAGCCGGACTTGTGTTGTTTGTTATTATGCCGGCTATGAAGAAGAGTTCATGGTTGCACGCACTTTTATTTGGAGCACTTTTTGGGCTTATTACTTATGCAACTTATGATTTAACCAATTTAGCGACACTCAAAAATTGGCCTGTCATTGTTACGATTGTGGATTTGATTTGGGGTGCGGTACTCGCGGCTTCAGTTTCAATAGTGTCGTATTTTATCGCTAGTAAAATCGGCATATGATTTATTTCTTAAGCTTTTAACTTCTGTAATCTTTTATTAATAGAAGAGTAATTCATATGAATAGATGCCGAATAATTTTAATTTCACTTAAGTTTTTCATAAGCCTGTCAAACATAAAACAGGCTATGAAAAAGAAAAAATACTCCAACCTTTATCTATGTAAAAGGTAATATCTTTATTGTTAAGATATATAATTCATTTTTTTTTAAAAACAAATTGAACATTTTTACTCTTTAAAGGTACCCTTATTATATAAAATATTAAAAATGAATTACTTTTGTTTTTTATAAAATATACAAGTAATTTTGTAAAGCATTTTAAGTTTTATATTTTTGGTCGCTCAAACGAGAATACGGGTATTTACTAAATATTTTCAATTCCTCAGTAAATTCAGGAATTGAATCATTGCCCAATCATTATTCTCTTCAACTGCAAACGCAGTTGTCGTATTTTATTAATCTAAAAAAATAATTGTATGAAAAGGATTTACTTATTATTTATTTTTTTATTATTTATTTCAAGTACAAATCTAAAAGCCCAGGAAGAAAAAGAAGATGGCTTTACTTTTGGCGGAGCGGTACGCTATAATTTAATTAGTGAATTTTACGAAAGTGATCCCACTACGCTCAATACAAAAGCTACCTTTGATACCTGGCGCCTTAATGTTGATGGAAGTTTTGGCGGTATTGATTTAAGTTTTGAATACCGTTGGTATCCAACTTTTGGTTCACATTTTATCCATCACGGATGGGTTGGTTATGGTTTTAACGACAATATTTACATGAAGCTCGGTGTTAGCCAGGTGCCTTTTGGCATAACCACTTATGCTTCACACTCATGGTGGTTTCAGGGGCCTTATTATGTTGGTCTTGAAGACGACTATGATATGGGAATCAAGTTTGATTTGAATTTTATCGACAACCTTGATTTGGCTGTTGCTTATTACAGGCAAGCCGAACCAGAAGGTCCAATATATGGAGGTGATGTAACTTTTGGTAATGCCGGTGCAGGTCGTTATTCATATGATTTAACGCCAACCGATTCAATTCCGGTTCGTGAGTTAGATCAATTTAACATTAGAGCTGCATATCATATTAACGAAGATCTCGAAATTGGTGCTTCGGCTCAGTTAGGGCAAAACTATAATGCTGTAACTGATAATTCTGAATCTTCTACTGCTTTTGCAGGACATATTGTGGCAAACTTTGGTAATTTTAATTTTAAAGGAGAATATGTAAAATATGACTATAACGCTACCGATTTAAACGGAGATAAAGTGGAGACTGTACCAATGGGAGCTTATGGTGTTAAAAATCCGGTGGCTAAAGAAGCAAGCATGTATGTAGCTGGCCTTGCATACTCTATTGATGTAGACTGGGGGCCAATTTCTAACATTCAGCCTTATGTTGACTTTACATTGATTGATAAAGCCAATAAAAATTTCGAAAATACTTACCATCTGATTCCAGGATTTTTAGTTACATCAGGAAAAATTTACACGTATGTAGATTTTGCCCTGGGAAAAAACCAGCCTTGGTTAACCGAGAATTTTGGTACAGGACTAGGACAGGGAAGAACTTATAGCGACCAGGTAAGCCCTGATCTTTACTATTACTCAAATGATCCACAAAAGATTGGAACTCCTGTTCCAATTGAAGATGTAAAATGGAATTTACGTTTTAATATTAATATGGGTTATTATTTTTAATAATGCATAAGTTATTGTAAATTTGTATATTAACTTTTGTGTTAAGTGATTTAACTAATAAAAATCTTATGAGTGGCATACAAGTAAAAAATCTAAATGTCATTTTTGGAAAGCGAAAAAAAGAAGCGCTGAAATTATTAAATGAAGCCGTTTCTAAAGAAGATATTTTAAGCAAAACAGGTTGTACTGTTGGTGTTTATGATGCAAGCTTTGAAATCAAAGAGGGCGAAATATTCGTTGTGATGGGGCTTTCCGGAAGTGGTAAATCAACGCTATTGCGTTGTTTTAACCGCCCCGGAACCGCCGGCCGGCGGACGTGTCGAGGTACGCCAGCTCCCCGCCGACGCTGCCG
>CAZSIC010000124.1:0-9908 GCA_964606845.1 uncultured Bacteroidales bacterium | reverse complement strand
ATATTTGAGTTAATATTGAAAATAAAAACGGTTTTTAGACAGACTGCCGTTAGCGTCAAGCTTGCCTCTGGAAATTCTAAGAAAATTTAAGAAATAAATTGACAGATACGTATATATTTTGTATATTTGTACGTAAATAAATATGTATGTTATGGATACAAAATTAACATTGAAGTTAGATAAGCATATTATTGAAAGTGCAAAAAGGTATGCTAAAGAAAAGAAGATTAGTCTTTCAAAAATGATTGAATCTTATCTCAAGTCTATTACAAAAGAAAGTAAAGAAAAGGTTGAAATTACACCTTTTGTTGAGAGCTTATCCGGAGTGATACATCTTACTGATAATGATTACAAAAAGGACTATTCTGACTATTTAAATGAAAAATATAAATGAAAAAGCTACTTGTTGACACTAATATAATGATTGACTTATTAGCCAAAAGAGAAGAGTTTTATGAGCCAGCTGCGAAGCTTTTTTCACTTGCTGACCAGAAAAAGATTGAATTGTATATATGTTCACTTTCTTTTGCTAATGCTCATTATATTTTGAATCGCCAATTGATTGAAAGCAAAGTGAGAGAAATACTTCGTAAGTTGAAAGTGTTGGTTAAAGTGATAAGTTTAGATTCAAAAGTTATTGATTTGGCATTAAATTCAGACTTTAAAGACTTTGAAGATGCAATTCAATATTATGCAGCAATGGAATCTGATATTGATATTATTATCACAAGGAATTTGAAAGACTTTAAGAAATCAGATATACCTGTAATGACAGGATTGCAATTTATTAAAATGAATAATCGGCAAGCCAAATGCTAACACGCTATCATAAAACATTGGTGGGTATGATAGAAAATTGTTTTAGTTTTATGTTAAACTATCTTAAATAAATATTTACTGTAAACTTTTTAACTATATTTGTTATAATAAGTTGTGTATAATTAAAGAAAATGAAATATGAATTACAGTTGGATTATAATTATTGCTCTTTGGATTATTTTTACTCATTTGGTTGCAAAGTACATTGGTTCAAAACGCGAAATTGGATATGGCAAGTCCGTTTTTTGGTCAATTCTACTCAGCCCAATAATAGGGTTTGTTATAACAATGTTAAGCAAACAGGCTGATAAACAACAAACTGTATAAAACACTTAATATGGTAAAAGTGCTTACTTTTTTCTCTAGCGAGCTATTTGTTAATTCTACAAACTAAAACAATTCTTATTTATTTGATACAACATAGCAAACTGACAGTTTTATTATTTTTGGCGCCAACTTATAACACGCAATCAATCAGCATGCGGGTTTTACCCGCCATTCGGCTCATGATCCCACACTATTTATAAGCCGGAACTTTTAGCAATAATTATCCAACGAACGGAGGCAATATGAAAAAAATAGTCAATTTATTGTTTATAACTTTAATCGTTCTGTCATCTTGCGAGAAAGAAAATGGACCTGATCCGGACAATCTATCTAATGGTTGGATTAGATTTGAAAATAATCCTGTCTTTCGAGATACTGTGTTAAATGTACCGTACGACTATGAAGTGGCCAGTGATGCTCATGTATTTTTTGACGATAATTCATCCCTCAAAATGATTTATAGCGGAGATGTAAATGAAAAAATTTCAATTAAGCTTGCAAGTGGAAGTTCTTGGAGCAATTGGGCAAAAGTTAAACCATTGCTTTATGAAGCTAACTCTGCCGGTTCTGATATATATAAGGAGACCTCATTTTACAGAAAATCATCAACAGGGAAACATCAAATCTACTACATTGGATATGAAAACGAAGAAACTTATGAGTCACAAATATTTCTTGCAGAAGCAGACTCTTTAACCGGAGAATATTATCAGTATCCACAACCCGTAATACCCAAAGGAACAATTGCCGGGAAGGATGTTTATTGTATCACATCGCCAAGTATAATGGAGCATGAAGGTGAATTATATATTGTTTTTATTGGATGGAATGCTCATCCTAATGAAGTAACTGAAGTATGGATCATGGGAGCCAAATCATCCGATGAAGGACATACCTGGACAGATTTTCAACTGGTTGATACCAAAATAGGAATGGAAGGCCAGGTAACAAAAACACCCGATGGAAGCTTTATCGCAGTAAGAACCGGTGAGCATGAAAATGAGGAAGCCATTTTTTACGCTAAGGCAAACCATCCTTTTGGACCATGGAATGAAGATGACGAACCAATTTTGATACAAGCCGGTGCACCCTATGAGAAAGATGAAATCATTGCGGCTCAAATAACCTTTGATGCAAACTCAGGAAAACAATATTTATATTATACAGGAGCTGATTATCAAAAAGGGTATTGGATAATGTTGGCAACGATGGATTAAATATGGTTAACATTTTAGGCTGAATTCAAAGTTTACCGGTAAATGTAACCATAGCGATTAGAGACACTAACTCCAAAAATCTATGAAGTAAGGTGTTGATAACTTTTAAATCCAATCTTAAAACAGAACTATAATTAACCATGAATCGATATACTATTTTATTAGCTATAGCATTTGTGTTTCTCTGGAATTCTGGTTTTATAGGCGCCGAATATGGTTTACCCTATACGGGCCCTTTTACTTTGCTATTCTGGCGTTACCTGGCACTTACCCTTATCCTTTTCGGATATTTGTTGATACGCCAGCGTTTTAGATGGTTGGGATGGGCGAAAGCTGCAAAAAACATGGCCGTTGGTATTTTAGCTCATGGCGTATGGCTGAGCTGTGTTCTCCTTGCGCTGAACCAGAATGTTCCTGCCGGAATAGTGGCTCTTGTTGTAGCCTTGCAACCCCTGGCAACCGGTGCTTTTTCAGGATTTGTAACAGGTGAACACACGCCTCTTCACAAGTGGCTGGGACTAATTATTGGATTTTGCGGGGTGGCTTTAACAATATTCAGCAGGATTGATTTTTCAGACACCAGATCTGTTTTTGGGTACTTAATTCCTTTAGGCTCCGTTATAGCCATTACAGTAGCTGGTTTGATCCAAAGAAGGACAGCGCTGAATCAGAAACAACAAAAAAATCCTATTGATCTGACTTTGTTCTACCAAAGCCTGGGCACTACGATAGCTTTAACATTCCCGGCTATATTTGTCGAAAACCTGGAGACTCAATGGGCCGATGAATTTATTTACACCATGCTATGGCTTATTTTTGCAGTTTCCCTGGGCGCTTACGCTTTTATGTGGATGCTAATTAAAAGAATCGATGCTACAAGGGTGGCCAGCTTATTTTACCTGGGCCCTCCGGTAACCATGCTTATGGCATGGATAGCATTTGGAGATATACTCCTAATAATGGATATTATTGGACTCATCGTAGTGTTGATAGGGGTGTTGCTTACACAGCTCAAATTTAAAAAAGCTCGTAATAACTTGACTTATAATCAATATCATTAGAATAACCTTTTTAGTGAGTCCTTCTTGCTCTTAAATTTTTGTAATCTGAAGATGAGTATCTACCAAGCTGATTAAAGCGGGGTGGCAATATTTAAAGAAATGGATTAACATAAAAAAAGCTGACTTCGCAAAAAAGACAGCTTTCATTTATACGGTTGATATCATCTATTCAAATAAAAAATCAAAATCATCACCTGGGGCCAGTTCTTTGGGCTCCTCGCCGTGTTTAAATATTCGGGCATTTCTTGGCCCAATTAATTCAACTTTAGCATCATCAATTTTTAGCATAGTACCTTCACGTAATCCAACAACATAAATGTAGGGGTTAGCAACCAGATACTCATTAATTCGTTGTTCTCTGGTTTCGCCTGCATGCCCGTCAGGGTTTGCATCCAAATAGTGAGGATTGATCTGGAAACGTATAAGATTGATGGCATGGAAACTTTCCGGCTCAACAATAGGCATATCATTGGTTGTACAAATGGTTGGGCAGGTCACATTGGAACCGGCACTCCAACCAACGTATGGTTTGCCTTTCAGGCATTCGTAACGAATAGTTTCTAATAAATCCTGCTGTTGCATAAGCTTTGTAAGGTGAAATGTATTTCCTCCACCAACAACAATCGCTTCTGCATCTTTTAATGCTTGTTTTTTCTGATCATAGTCATAATGATGGATAGAATCTACCTCATAACCAATTTCAGAAAAACGGTCCTGTACCTTTTTCTGGTATTCATCAAAAGAAAAGGATACGGCTGCATAAGGAATAAAAAGAACTTTTTTCACTTTATCTCCCAGAAACTTCTTGATTTCATGTTTTGGATAATCAAGATATGCTTCACCGGCATTGGTCGAATTACTTATTAAAAGAAGTCTCATAATGGTCTGTTTTTTATCATTTATAATTAAAAAATTGGCTAAATATAATAAATCTTATCGTGATGTGTCAAATTCTGAACCCAAATACTAAAACATCATCAATTTGCTCCTGTCTTCCCTTCCATGTTATAAATTCTGTTTCAAGTATTTGCTGCTGTTCATCAACGGGTTTTTTATGAATTGAAAATAACAGTTCTTTAAAGGGTGCGATACGGAATTTTCTTTTATTCTTGCCACCAAACTGATCAATAAACCCATCGGTAAACATATAAAGCATGTCGCCCGGTTGAATCATTATTTCATGATTGGTAAATGTTTTTTCCTCTTTCATATAAATCCCAATAGGCATTCTGTCACCTTTAATCATTGAAGGTTTGTTTTCGCTTATCATAAAGAGCGAATTATAAGCTCCGGCAAATTGTAAACGGTTCTTCGCTTTATCTATAACACACAACGAAATGTCCATTCCGTCTTTTGCTTCTTCATCTTTGCCTGTTTGGTGAAGAGATTTCTTTATTTGATTTCTCAATTGATTTAAGATACTATCTGCTTTCAGCGCTGGCTCAGTATTAACTATTTCGTTTAAAAAGGCTGTTCCCAGCATACTCATGAATGCTCCGGGAACTCCATGACCGGTACAATCAACAACCGCCACTACAATTTTTCCATCTTTCTCGGTAATCCAGTAAAAATCTCCACTAACAATATCGCGTGGCTGATAAAAAATAAAATATTCGGGAATTAGCTGGGCAATGTAATCGTATGGTGGCAAAATAGCTGTTTGAATAAGGCTGGCATATTCGATACTATCGGTTATTTGCTTGTTCTGGTAGGCCAGCTTACTGCTTGCCAACCGTATTTTTTTATTCTTTTTAAATAATATGATCAAAAATCCTGAAATAAAAAGCAATCCCAATGCAATTGCATACAGAACAAATTGCTGCCTCTTTATTCTGAGGTCACGTATGATCTTTTCGTTTTCCAGATTTTTTATTCGTTGTTCTTTTTTACGGGTTTCATATTGCGTTTCTATTTCTTGAATTTGCCTTGATTTTTCAGCATTAAATAAACTATCATTATAAGCATGATAAAAAGAATAATATTCAAGAGCTGTTTTATAATCATTCTCTAATTGAGATACTTCTGACAACATGAGGTAAGAATCTGCAATATCAGATAGAGAATGTATTTCTTTTGAAAGATTAAGGGCCAGAAGAAAATATTTTTTAGCATTTTCAAGCTCATCTCTCGAATAATAAAGATCGCCAATTAAAAAAAATGTTTTGGCAATATTCCCTTTTTCCCCAAGTTCTTTCTCAATATCTAAAACTTTAAAATAACTTTCAAGAGATTTATTCTTTTGCCCAATTATCTTATAAATTTCTGCTAAATTAGATAAAGCCATTACCTGCTTTCTTCTGTTTTCCAAATCTACATATATTTCATAGGCTTTTTGAAAGTAACTTCTTACACTGTCATAGTTTTCGGTATAATAATTAACAATGGCAATATTATTATAGAGCAAAGCAATTCCTTCTAAATCGTTTAATAATCGCCTGATTTTTAATGATTGATTATATAACTCAAGGCTTTTGCCAAACTCTTCCTGGCGAAAATATAACAATCCCAAATTGAGTTTTGCCTTTGCAATTCCTATAGAATCATTTATCGATTCATAAATATTTAAAGCTTTAATTAAACAAGACATGGCTTCGTCATACTTCCCTATGTTTTCGTAGGTTGCTCCCAGGTTATTGTAAGCAGTCCCAAGGGCTTTATGTTTTTTCTGGTCTGCAAAAATCTTTTGTGCACTCAGATAATACTCAACTGCTTTCTCATAATCTCCGGTTATTTTATAATAGTCTCCAAACTTTATTAAAACAGCTCCTTCCCACCATAAGCTATCGCATCTTTCAGCAATTTCCAATGCTTTATCCAGACACTCTTTACCATCAAGCACAACACCACGCCGGTATTTTGCAAAATATTCATCAAGAAGTAACTGGATTTTTAGGGTATCATGTTTTTCTTCATGAGCTAAAAGAAAACTATCGAGCGCACTATTTTGTGCGTTGGAAGAAATTAACATTATAGAAAATAAAAACAGAAGTAAAATCCTTTTCATTGAATAAAATAAAAATGATTATGGTTATGGAAAGATACAACAAAGTTCATTAAAAAACGAAATTTACTTTAATACTTACGAAACAAAAACCATTTACTTAAATTATTTTCTATATATATTTAAATAAAACTCTTCTTAAAAACGTTTTAATATTATTTATATAAATTATTTTATAGTTAAATATTTATACAAAGAAATAAGCCACCATTTTATGATGACTTATTTAATAACAATAATTATTTTTTTATTCAAAGGATAGCGCTAAGCCTACTGAGATTGGATATAATTCCGGCCCTTTATCTTTTTCAAATAGTGGTGATAAGTAGTATGTTCCATAAACCAAACAGTCACCTATGCCTAAACGGGCAGTTACTCCATATCTGAAAGGGTTTAGATTGTAGTCATTCCTCACTTTGTCTTTTTTCTTATCACTATTTTCTTTATAAACCACTTTGGTGTTAGAACCTAATTTAGCTCCACCAATCACACCTGCAGCAAAAACAATTCCTCTATGCTGGCTTGACGAGGTATGCAACTCAAATAATATGGGTAAAGTAGCATAAGTTGTAGAAAATTTCGATTTTTCAACATTCCATGTTGCAGGGAGATCTTGATTGATGATCACACCATTTACATCTTTTTGAATGGAATTATCTCTGTCGAAACGATAAATGTTAAATTCCAGGCCTAAACCAGTTACCAGTCCGAATTTATTATTTGCCAGGTTAATGCTGTACTGGGCAAAATTGATATTTATGTTCCAGGATTTCCCGGTATTTAAGTCCATAAACTCATTATCACCCGAACGGCTGATCGAAAAATCTTTATCAACAAAATTACTTAATCCCATAGAAAAGCCAGACCAGGATCCTCTAAATTGACTGGAACTATAACGATTGCCATGATCTTTTAAAGTTTTCCAATCATCTTTTTCATGTCTTTTCACAAAAATTTGAGTTTCTCCCTCATCTTCATCTTCGATTATATTTACAGTTTTTCGCTTTAACAGAATTTTGGTTGTATCTGCTTTCTTTTCATTAAGTTCTTTTTTCATCGTATCTACCTCGGTTTTGTTTTCTTGCGCAACAACACCTAATGTAAATATCAAGATAACTAATAATAATACACTTTTTTTCATAATATTAAATTTTTAATTGTTTTTACTCATTGGTTATTTGTCCGTATGACGGACATGCATATTGATTTGTTACAGGTATTATTTATTTTTCTTTTACCGGAGTGGAAAAAGCAATAAGCCTGGAATTGAAGGTAACTTTTTCGGCTTCGCCTGCTCTATTATATTCTTTTTCAAGCGACATGTTTAAGCCGGTTAAACGATTAATTCCGCTAACGCCCCATCGGGCAACATCAAACAGCTCAAGCTTTTTATCATTATTTTCAGGCATTTTAATAATTCTATCGCTAACTGTTTCGGCTAAAAACGAAGTAATATTTTTATATTCTATTTGAGGGTCGTACTGATTCTGGAAATAATTTACCGTTTTATTGCTTATTTTTTGCTCAACCTTTGCCAGTTGTAAATTAACAGAGCTATTATCTATAGGTTTTAAAGGAACCGGGTCGACAGTAGCAATATTAAAAGATTCTCTTTTTACAATATCTTCTTTTAAATTAGAAAGGGCTATTAAATTTTCATCCGGAACTACGTATTTTTTCTCAGCATATGCTGTCTGGGTATTTTGAATTTCATTTTCAGCTATTTTCTCAGTTTCTTTAATGGTTATTTTGCTTTGTTCAGCCACTGATTCAGTTTCCGCTAACTTTTCCTGATAAAGCTCTCCGGTTGATTTTGGAATCACAAAATACAAAGCAATCAACAACAATGCCGATGCAGCTACTGCTAATGTTGGGTAATATTTTATTAAAGAGATGATTAAACCTGTTTTTTTCAACTTATCCTTTTCGGGATATACAATCTTTTGATCTGCTTTAAGCGTGGTATCTTGGTAAATTTTTAATGTTTTTTGTTTCTTAGCATTATTTTTTACCGATGTTTCAAATAAAGTTTTCTCTTTTGCGCTTAAATCTCCTTCTAAATAAGCAATACAAAGCTCATCAAAATTGGATGATGATTCATCGTTTAGCAAAACCGTTTTTTTTAAACCTTGCTTTTCGCTAAATTGATGGTTTTCAGGAGGAATAGATACCGGATCAAATTCATCTATCTCTTGTTTTAAGTCGGGATTTTCTTTTAAAAACGACCATAAAAGCTTTTCCTGTGATGGGCTTATGTTTCCATCCAGGTAATCTATAAAAAAAGCTTCGTAATTATGTCGGTTAATTTCATTCATTTAATAATCCCTTATATTAAAACTTCCATGCTACCTATATATTTTTTTAATGCCAAACGCCCCCGGTAAATATATACTTTTACCTGCGACTCTGATAATCCGGTAATTTCGGCTATTTCCTGGTATGCATAACCTTCATAATCTCTTAGCAGAATTACCGATCGTTGAATATCCGGTAATTTTTTAATGGCTTTATTTAAAACTTCGCTCAAATCACTGTAATGCTCATCATGCAAAGGATATAAACTTCCATATTCGTCTACCGATGATATTCGCTTGTTTTTTCTGATCTTATCAATCATTGTGTGGTATGCTGTAGAAAACAAATACGATTTTACTTTTTCAAAAGACACATCAGCTGCTCTTACCCACAATTTCTCATAAGTATCCTGAACAATATCTTTTGCTTCATCAGCCTGATTTAAATTCTTTAAAATAAACCGATATACAGCATCAGAATACAAGTCTACGCTTTTATTGTATTGCTCTACAGTCATTCCAATTTTACTCTAATTCGATCGTATGACGTTTAAGTATTGAAAAAGTTACAGCGAAAATAATTTTATTGTAAATAATTATTTAGCAGTTCGATTAATGTATCTTTTTTAAACGGCTTGGCAATATAATCGTCGCAACCTTCTTTTAGGCTGTATTCTTTTTCGCCAGAAAGGGCATAAGCCGTTTGTGCAATCACAGGAACATTTTTATTATGCGCTTTTATTAGTTTTGTTACTTCATAACCATTGATCCCGGGAAGCTGAATATCCATTAAAACCAAATCAAAATGGCCGGTATCTTTAAAAATTTCAATGGCTTCTTTCCCTGATTTTGCCCAGATAATTTGAACTTGAGTAGGTTTTAAATAATTTTCCAAAAGCAAAAAGTTAGAAGGCGTATCTTCTACCACTAAAATTAACTTGTTTTGCCAGTTTACATCCAGTTTTTTTTCGGTCTCGGGCAAAAACGTTTTTTCGGTACTATTAAGAAGTTTATAGGGTAAAGTAAAATAAAACTCCGACCCTTTATCCATTTCAGATTCAACACCAATCTCTCCACCCAACATATTAACCAGCTTTTTAGATATGGCTAATCCTAATCCGGTTCCCTTGTAACTTGTATTAGCCCCTTAAATCATCGGACAGAAATATAGATTAAAATCTGTACTTTT
>CAZSIC010000123.1:0-9954 GCA_964606845.1 uncultured Bacteroidales bacterium | reverse complement strand
AGGACTGCCGTTATCATTTAAGGATCACCGGCATCTTTGCCGGTTTGTATAAAATATCAATTTATTACCATCTTTTCCAAAGTTCAAAACTTTGGAAAAGTTTAACTGAGACAATTTAATACAGACTTAATTTATTAGTCATCCGCTGATTTATTTTGGATTGTACATTGAACAATTAAAAAGAGGGTGTCCAAAAAGAAAAAAGCAACGTCATTACGATGAGGAACGAAGAAGTAATCTTTTTATTCTCAGACCATTGAAATTTAAAGATTAACTTCGTTGAGCTTGCACTTCGTGCTGCGGTTCCTTCACTTCGTTCGGAATGACTACTTTTTGGACACCCTCATGTTTATAAAAATACAAAGAGAAATAAAAACGATTCCGGAGGAATCGCACAAATTGAATTTTACAAATCAATACACCGGCTAACCACCATTTTGCAGGCATTGGTATTTCCCAGCTCGCAAGCTTTGTGGAAATCATCACATGCTTTATCGTCTTCCTGAAGTTTTAAGTAGATCATTCCTCGGTTATAAAATGCAAAAGGGTTTTGTGGGTCAATTTCTATCACTTTATCAAAGTCGTCAATGGCTTCGTTAAAATCATTGTTTTGGTAATATAAATTTCCGCGGTACATGAAAACATTCGGATTGTCAGGATTTATTTTAATGGTTTGTGAATAGTCGTTTAAAGCTTCGTCGTAGTTTAACAGTTTTTGGTATGTTGCTCCACGATTTACATAAAATTCGCTTTCGAGTTCTTTATTATTTTTACCAATAATAAGGTCTAATCCTCTGTTAAAATCCTTTATAGCACTTTTGTATTTTTCCCGGTGAAAATAAGCTTTTCCACGAGTAAGATAAAAAGGGGCATAATCGGAATTAAATTCAATCGCTTTATCGATTGTTTTTTCTGCCTGCCGGTAATCTTCCATTAGAATTAATACCCTGGCCTTACCATTTAACGCAGGCGCATAGGAAGGAAGGCTGTTTAATGCGTCTTCGAATTTTTCTAAAGCCGCTTTGTAATTATTTAGTTTTATAAAATCATTACCCAGGTTAACGATTGATTCAAGGTCGCGTGTTTGTGCCAATAAAAAAGAGTTTACTAAAAGAAAAATAAAAAATATTGAAAAAAGACGCTTCATTGTTTAATGATTTATAATCGATGCATTATTCTGTGAAAATAATAAATATTTTTCAATTATTTGCTTTTAAACCGAAGATTCAAATAAAGTTCTGTTAACAATCGAACGGCCTAATGTTATTTCATCGGCATATTCCAAATCATCGCCAATGGCTACACCTCTGGCAATGGTAGTTATTTTTACCGGATAATTTTTAAATTTCTTATACAAAAAATAATTGGTTGTGTCGCCTTCCATGGTGGTACTTAAGGCCAAAATAATTTCCTGGGCAGTACCTTCTTCAATTTTTTTCGAGAGCGTTTCAATATTTAGGTCATTGGGCCCGATTCCATCCATAGGAGAGATAATGCCTCCTAAAACATGGAAAATACCGTTAAACTGATGCGTATTTTCGATAGCCATCACATCGCGGGCATTTTCTACTACGCAAATGGTGCTATGGTCTCTTTTTGTGTCGCTGCAAATGGAGCAAACATCGTTATCGGAAATCGTGTTGCAACTTTTACAATGTTTTATTTCATTTCGTAGTTTTATAATGGTTTCACCAAAGTGATTAACGTCCTCTTTTTCCTGATTTAAAAGGTGTAAAACTAAACGCAAGGCTGTTTTTCGGCCAATCCCCGGAAGTTTAGCAAATTCATCTACAGCGCTTTCCAATAATTTAGAAGAAAAATTTTGTATACTCATGTAACAACAGACAAAGATGAAAATAAAAAGTTTACTTATAACGCTCCAAAATTAATATCAATTGCCACTAATAACAATTTTTTAAGTTATAAATCTTTTTTACTATCCTTGTACTTTTATTTTTAATCATGATAATTTTTAAAAGATGTCACCATACCTGGTTATTTCAATCATCGTAGCTTACTTTGTTGTATTATTGGTTATTTCGTATTTTACCAGCCGGAATGCTAATAACGAGGCTTTTTTCCTTGGGAACCGGCAGTCGCCCTGGTATATTGTTGCTTTTGGGATGATTAGCGCTTCTCTATCGGGTGTAACATTTATTTCTGTTCCCGGTTGGGTAGTCGATAGTAATTTTTCATACATGCAGTTGGTTTTGGGATACTTACTGGGTTATGCTATTATTGCTAACATTTTAATGCCTTTGTATTACCGCTTAAACCTTACCTCAATTTATACTTACCTTGGGCAGCGTTTTGGGTTTTTTGCCTATAAAACAGGAGCCTCATTTTTCCTTTTATCACGTGTTATTGGTGCTTCATTTCGTCTGTTTTTAGTTGCTAATGTATTACAAATAGCTGTTTTCAATCAGTTAAATATACCGTTTGAGATTACGGTTATTATTACCATTCTTTTAATTTGGCTTTATACTTTTAAAGGAGGGATCAAAACCATTATATGGACAGATAGCTTGCAAACCTTGTTTATGCTAACAGCTGTTGGTGTGTCAATTGTTTTAATCAGCAAACAGCTGAATCTTAATTTCTCTGGTTTGATCGATACTATTGTAGAAAATAAGCATTCAAAGATTTTTTATTTTGAAGATTTTAAAGGGCCTTACTTCTTTTTTAAACAATTTTTTGCTGGCGCTTTTATTGCAGTGGTTATGACCGGTTTAGACCAGGATATGATGCAAAAGAATCTGAGTTGCCGTAATATTAAAGAAGCAAAGAAAAATATGTACTGGTTTAGTTTTACACTGGTTCCGGTTAATTTGATGTTTATGTCGTTGGGTGTTTTGTTGGTTGTATTTGCTCAACAAATGGGTATTAGTATTCCCGAAAGAACCGACGACCTATTCCCGTTAATTGCTACCCAGGGATATTTACATCCTGTAGTATCGATATTTTTTATCATCGGATTGGTTGCTGCAGCCTATAGTAGTGCCGATTCTGCATTAACAGCATTAACTACGTCTTTTACCGTAGATATTTTAAATCCTAAAAATGTATCGGAAAAAAAACTTAAAAATATTCGTAAAAAGGTTCATGTAGGTGTTTCTGCAGCACTGGTAATTGTTATTTTAATTTTTAATGCCATTAATAATGAAAGTGTTATTAGTGCTATATTTCGTGTTGCCGGTTATACTTATGGGCCGTTGCTTGGATTATACAGCTTTGGCCTATTTACCCGTTTTGCCGTTAAAGACAGGTTTATACCTGTAGTTGCCATATTATCGCCGATTATTTGTATGGTTGTTGATTTTTATTCCATAACATGGTTTAATGGTTACCAATTTGGTTTTGAGTTGTTGATATTAAACGGGCTAATAACTTTTACCGGACTATTTTTAATCCGGATAAAGAATAAAACCGTAAAACTTATTTAAAATATTAACTTTTTATTGTTTTTAACTTGAAAATAGCAAGATTTTTATTTGTCTTTTTATTATTGAATTTTTCTTTTACTGTTTTAGCTCAAACAGATGAAACCCTCATGCACTGTTTTACACAACAAGGATATGAATAAAACATGAGGGTTCGCCGAACACCTTAAAAAAATAAACAACCATGTGAGGCAACAAATACCATTAAAGACAAATAGAAAAATATAATATTCAAATATTCAGTAGTTTAACCAAAATATATTCGTGTGAAGAAAGACATGATTCTTATGACATCAGTTTTGATTTTGGGTTATTTGCTTCGTTAAACTCGCATGAATACGAAAACTTGGTGGGAAATAAATACAGTCTGCAAATGGCTTATATTTATCATACAAGATTTGGTGTTCGTTCGGGTATTTCTTTAATTAACGATTTGGAAGGAACCAATAAGTTTTATCAAATACCGATTCATTTACTTTATCGATCTTCAGTTGATAAAACGTTTTATATTGGCGGTACAATCGACTCCATTGATGAGTTGATTTTTAAAATAATATTGGGATTGATTCCTCGTCAGGCCGATTATTACATTGGAATAAATTTAGGTTATAATGAACCCGATAACAGATTAAGCACTGTCAATGATAATAATTCGGTGTTGGTACCCATTTTGAAAAACGCCTCTGCATTATAACAATTCAGTATGTTTTTAACATTATCGAAACAAATAGCAACATACTTTTGTTTATTTGATATAATTTTTATTACTTTGCAGAAATATATGTTATAAAATATTGCGTAAATGAAAATAACGAAAATAAAAATTGATGGATACAAGAACGTTCATGAGACAGAATTGGATTTAGGACGTTTCAATGCTTTAGTCGCCTTAAATAATTATGGAAAATCAAATGTGATTGAAGCTATTGAATTCTCAATGGATTTTATTAAATATAGTAATAAAGGGAAAACTATTATGATGCAAAATAACAATAGTATTCCCATTAACAACATTACTGCAAAAAAAGATTTTAGTTTTGAAATAGAATTTGAAACAAAATTTGAGAAAACCACATATGAGGTTCATTATCTTTTTTCGTTTGAATGGTTGAAAAAGAAAAAGAAAGGGAGGAAAATTAATAAAGAGATTTTGAGAATGAGGAAGAAAGAGAAAAATGCAATTTTCTCAACTTATATCCAGCGTGATCAGCAAAAAAGCAAATATTTAAGTTCAAAATCAGGCAGATGCGATAAAGATATTGTTATTAACAGCAATGGACTCATAGTTAATAAATTAGCAAATTACGATGATCTATTCTATCTTGATATAATAAATAAAATAAACAACATTGAGACAGATTATTTCTCCTTAAGTGACATAGAAAGATACTTTTCCACTGGCTTTATTTTTGATCATAAAGATACGATTGATACTGAGCCTAGCTATACAGAAGTTCCAAGTATTGCAAAATTATTTTATACTTTAAAAGAGAAGAATAAAGAAAAGTATTCGCTTCTGATCAATTCAATAATAGATTTACTTCCAGATATTGAATATATTGAGCCAGTAGTAGTTGATTTTAAGGTTTCGAATGAGAAAAACGCACCAAGTTTTATTCCTTTTGAATTACCAGAAAAGGCTTATGATCTAAGGGTGAAAGTAACAACAAATAATCAAGATACTAGTATAAGGAGCATGTCGCTTGGTACAAAAAGAATATTTTTAATATTAGCAATGGCTGTTGTTGCTGAGCAAACTAAGAAAGTATTAGTCTCATTTGAAGAACTTGAAAATTCAATTCATCCTGCATTATTGCAGAGGCTTATTGTGATGGTTTCTGAAATGACTACTGATTTAACAATTTTGATAACTAGTCATTCACCTTATTTAATTAAGTATTTAGATCTTGAGGACATTAATTTAGGTGTGCCAAATGCTAAAGGAATAGCTTCTTTCAAAAAAATAAAAGAGAGTAAACGATCAAAATTAGTAAAGTATGCCGAAGATGCTGAAAGCAATATAGGAGAGTTTATTTTTGATATGCTTGTCGAGGGATTTGACGAGGATAGTTTTTGGAATGACTTCATCTAAAATGATTATATGAGCGGAAAAGTAATTGTTATATTCGTTGAAGGTCAGACTGATGAAGTTTTTTACAAAAAGATTTGTCAACACCTAAGAAAAAGTAGAAAGACAAAGTCTAAGAAATTATTTGTCAAAAATTTAAAAGGCATCGGTAATTTTGAAAAAAAGGCTTGTGCAAAAATTAAAAATGAAATTAACCCGAAATTCCCTAATAGCGATTTAATAGTATTTTGCGCTTATGATACTGATGTTTTCAATATTCCTTTTCAACAAAAACCTCCAGTTAATTGGGTGAAACTTGAAGAAAAGTTGATTTGCGAGGGAGTGTCTAAGGTTTTTCACATCAAAGCAAAAGAAATGATCGAGGATTGGTTCTTAATAGATGTTGATGGAATTTGTAAGTCATTAAAGATAAAACCCTTCAAACCTTCAGGCAATAATGGCTATTACAAAATCAAGAACTTATTTAAGAGAGCAAATAAAGTTTATCAAAAGGGATATAACATAAATAAATTTGTTGACAATTTAGATTACGATAAAATATTGAAAAATATAAAAGATGAAATATCTGAATTGGATAAACATCTATAAAAAACGGGTACCAACAGCTTATCAAAGGTAATTGCCGGGTAATGATGATCTTGGAAGGTTCGGAACTTTTTTGTAACTTACCTGCAACTTGATAATGATGAGCTTTAAAATCGGCAGCTACCTTTATAAGCGTACCGAAAGCAGGATATTATTCGGAGCGGCGTTTTATAACAACCATTGATGCCGGAATACGGCTTAATTATAAAATAAAACGGGTTTCAATTGCTGCAGTTCCTTATGTAAGTTATTTAGTAACCGAAAATTTTAAAAATTATTCTGCCAGTGGTATTAACCATGGCTATCAACCCAGGTAGTTTATGAATATATCAATTGGTTTGGCTTATCAATTTTAACAATTTCACAGGTAATATTTTGCCTTTTGTTTCATTTTCTATAATTTTATTTAAAGGAAAATGATATGTAAAATTTATGTTTGAAAAATTTCTACATCAAACACCCTATTTTCGTTTCTTATTGCCATTAATTGGCGGTATTTTTTTTCAAATACTTTTTCCCAACATCAATTTACCACTGTTAATAATCCTATCAATTCTTTTTTGTATCATTTTAATATTCTTTTTAACCAAACAAACCCAATATTTTTTTACCAATCGAGTTTGGGGATTTCTTGTATTTGTTTTTATTTTTCTTTTAGGTATGCAGCTGGTAAAAAATAAACAGAAAGCACAGCCGCATTTTGAACTAACTGAAAATACCTATATTGCTACGATTATTGAGAATCCAACAGAAAAGAAAAATTCTTTTCAAACAGTTTTATCTGTTGGTTACCTTAAAGATTCTGGCGGATTGCATCGCGAAAATGGAAAAGTATTAGCTTATTTTGCAAAGGATAGTAGTGTGGAAAATTTGCAATTTGGCGACCAGCTTATTGTAAAGTCTTATATAAATCCCGTAAAACATAGCGGCAATCCCAATACCTTTAATTATAAAAGATACCTGAGTTTTCAGGAAATATATCATCAAACCTATATCAAATCAGGGTCTTTTAAAATTGTTGATCACAATAAAGGGCCTATCCTTAAATTATTATCCAATAAAATCAGAAATAAACTTTTAAATATTTACAGGCAAAATGAAATTACCGGAGATGAATTTGCCGTATTATCGGCACTTACGTTGGGGTATAAACAGGAATTAAACCCGGAAATCCGTTCTGCCTTTTCATCAAGCGGGGCAATGCATATTTTAGCTGTTTCAGGGCTTCATGTAGGAATTATTTATATTATTTTAATTCGTTTGCTCTTTTTTCTGCAAAGAAATAAATACGGTAGAATTCTTCAATCGTCGATTATTATTTTGCTGCTTTTCTTTTATGCATTTTTAACAGGGCTTTCCAGTTCGGTTTTGCGGGCTACACTTATGTTTGCAATACTTGGTTTTGGAAAAATGTTTGTAAGGCAAACCAATATCTATAATACCATATTTGTTTCGGCTTTTGTAATGTTACTGGCTAAACCTTATTCTATTACTGATGTGGGATGTCCGCTTTCGTATATGGCTGTTTTTAGCATTATCTTCTTTTATCCCAAAATTTATTCATTCATTGAGGTTAATCATTTTTTTGCTGATAAAATCTGGCAACTCATTGCGGTGGCTATCGCAGCTCAAATTGGAACATTCCCTTTAACACTTTACTACTTCAACCAGTTTCCGGTGTATTTTATTTTAGCAAATATTTTTATCATACCAATAGCCATGATTTTGATTTATGCTGCAGTATCACTCTTTTTGTTTTCTTTTTCTGATCTCATAATAGATTATCTGGCACCCGTTGTAAAATATATTACTGTTGGATTAAATTTTTCGGTAAAAACGATTAGTGAACTTCCATTCTCTAAAATTTATCCTGTATATATCGATACATTCACCATGTTTATTTTAATTCTTTCAGTTTTAACGATTTCGTTTTTTATCATTTCCAGGCGTTTAAAATATTTAAGATTGTTTATTTTGTTTTTATTGATTGTCCCATGTTATAACCTGGCTATCAGGTATATAAAGTCGAAAGAAGCATACTTTATTGTTTATAATATCCCAAAAGTTTCTGCAATAGACTTTGTTAAAAATGGGAAAAATAAACTTTATATAAACCAAAAATCGACCATAGATAGCAATATAATCCAATACAATATTTTCCCATTTTGGCAAAAACAAAAAATAAGACAACCTGAGATTTATGATCAGGAAAAGAAACGATATAATATCTATCATTATAACAATCAGAGTTTTGTCCAAATTAACAACGACTCGTTACGCTCTTTTTACGCTGGCAAAAAACTTGATGTAGATTATATGATTCTTTCTGAAAGCCCTGATATAACCATTCAGGAATTAACCGAATATTTTCATTTTAAACAATTGATATTTGATACATCCAATGATTTTTATGTAATAAACGGCTGGAAAGAACAAAGCAAAGCATTAAATGTTGATTATTATGATCTGGCAGAGCAGGGAGCTTTTATTCAACCGCTCTGATCATCAATAAAATAATGATCAAAAAATCTGTATTTCTAATTTTTTTATGAATAGATTATGTTAATTGGTGTTTTTATTTACATTTGTCGAATAAATTATAATGGGTTATGAAAATAATAATTGGCGGTGCAGGAGAGGTTGGTTCACACTTAGCTAAAATGTTAAGTGCTGAAAATCATGATATTACTGTAATTGATCCAGTAGAAGAAAACCTTAAAAACATAGATTCTACCCTTGATTTATTAACACTAACAGGTAGTGCAATTTCCATTGAGGTATTAAAAGAAGCTAAGATAAAGAAAGCCGATTTGTTTATTGCCGTTGCATCATCCGAGGAAGCTAATATAACTGCTGCAATGATTGCTAAAATGCTGGGAGCTAAAAAGACCATTGCACGGGTTGATAATAACGAGTATATTGAGCCGGAAAATATTTCGCACTTTACCAATTTAGGTATTGATTACCTGATTTATCCGGAGCGTATCGCTGCCCGTGAAGTGGTTAATTTACTTGGGCAGGCAGAAATTTCTGAATCGGTAGATTTTTCCGGAGGTAAATTATCCCTCTATGTATTAAAACTGGGAGATAATGCTCCGGTTATTGATCAAACTTTAATTGATGTTATAAAAGATAACCGCGAAATTGAGTTTAGAGCGGTTGCAATCACACGTAATGGAGAAACCATTATTCCGCGTGGGCACGATTATTTTCAGGTAAATGATCTGGTGTATGTTGTAACCAATAAATCGGGCATACGTGATGTTTTGAAATACTCTGGCAAGAAAAAGTTGGATATTAAAGATGTAATGATTCTTGGGGGTAGCCGCATTGGCAAACGTACAGCCAAATCGCTCGAAGGGCGTTTTAACATAAAAGTGATTGAAATTGATAAAGAAAAAAGTGCCGTACTTGCCGATTATCTTACCAATGCATTGGTAATTAATGGCGATGGCAGAAATATTGACCTTCTGGTTGAAGAAGGGTTGCCCAACATGGATACATTTATTGCAGTTACAGGAAACTCCGAAGTTAATATTCTTTCGTGTATGCTAGCCAAACGAATGGGCGTAAAAAAAACAATTGCCGAGGTAGAAAACATTGATTATATTGATTTAGCCGAAAATATGGGTATTGATACCATCATCAATAAAAAATTGATTACGGCCAGCCGGATTTTTAAATGCCTGGAGGCCCTTTACGGCCTTGGCATTGGACGCCACGCGGAAAATCATCACGGCGCGATCGGTTTTGGGCTTTACAAATGCGTACATGTATTCCACGCTGATGCTTGCGGCGCCGAAAACCTCCAGAATCTTTGCAAGGCCGCCGGGCCGATCC
>CAZSIC010000122.1:0-10060 GCA_964606845.1 uncultured Bacteroidales bacterium | reverse complement strand
TATGCTACTAGATTTTCAGTTAATACTAAAATTTCTTCAATTTCTTTGGGTGAAAATACTCCTCGTATACCTTGCGGATGAATTACCGTAAATGGCGACTGAATAAGGTCTCTTTTTTGAATTTTTCCACGTTCAATGATATAATCCCTTAAAAGATTAATAAACTCCAATTGCCGGGTCGTTAAATAAGTATGTTCCTGTATAAATTGATCTATGGCTTTGCTTACCGTTTCAGGGAAACTTTGCAGTAGCTCAATACCAAGAATATGCTTAATAAACTGGACAAACTTAGCCCTGCGATTTTTATATACTTTTTGCAAAAGATCAATGGTAATATACGGTTCTTCATCGTGCAATTGTTCAGCCAACAGTTCAGCTTCTTTTTCGTTAATCTCCAATCCTTCTTTTAATTTCTGTAAGATTGGATTATTAGCAGTCAGTTCACGAATCTTTTCTTCAACCATTTCACGATATTTGATAATACTCACCGCAGCGTGCTCAGGTCCAAATTCAACAAATTCCTTTTTTACAATTTCGTCATGCAGATTCAGATTTACCGGGCCTGTTTTTTCTATACCCTGCCTGAATTTCATTAAAGGGCCAATTCGTTCAACCAGTTCATCCATAATTTCATCCGTTATCGTTGCCCAATAATGATTGGTCTGTGCCTTTTTGATTAAATCCTGCTCATACGCAACAATATTAACCGATAATGGTAATTCACTGATTTGTTCTGTTAAATTATCCTTTAAAGTATCGAATTTTTCCTTTTCTTCTGCCAAATGAGCCAGAGATGTTTCCAGTACATCTTTTTCAAAACGCATACGCTTAAAATCGCTTTGCGATACCGTTCTGAATAGTGGCTTGATATTCGTTCTCAGAAATTCAATTTTATCATGCGAAAGATTAATCCAGAAGTTTTCATCTTTTAATTTTTCCAGATCCGTTGCTGCATCCTGAATAACAATTGATTTTTCAGGTAGCTCACTAATTTGAGTTCGAAGTTTCTCAATCTCTTTTTGAGCTATCTCAGCATGATCGGTATCAAGGGCTTTTTCAATTTTATCCAGTCTTATACCAACCAATTTAACCGGTAAAGGCAATAAAGGTTTTAACTCCTTACCTTTTGGCGTTAGTTTAAAATATTCGAAGTTATCCCAGCAGTCGATAATCAGGAAAACATCTTTTTCCGGACACCAGGGCTTTATTTTTTTTGGCTCTAATAAGCGGGTTCCACGGCCAATCATTTGCCAGAATTTGGTGTAAGAATACACCGGTTTTGCAAATACAAGATTTACAATTTCACGCACATCAATGCCTGTATCCAGCATATCAACACTAATAGCCACACGTGGCATATCATTATTTATAAACTGGTGTAATAAACCACCTTTACCATATACTCTCGGATCGTCAGAAACAATAACTTTAGCTAATTCTCCATTGTATTCCGGATAAAGTGCATCAAAAATTTTCTCAATTCTTCGTGCATGAGCCATCGAAGAGCAAAAGAAAATGGTTTTGCCGGGCAAAACACCATTCGGGTCCTTAATACACTCTTCCATAAATTGCTTAACAATCAGCGTATTGGTTCCTTTATTGATCACTTTCTTTTCAAGTTCAGTGCCCTCAAAATTGATTTCTTCGACTTCTTTTCCTTCCAGAATTAATCTTTTTTGATCTTCTAAACTAATGGTTCTTTTGCTGATACCTTCTACCTGGAATTTAGTATTCAATTTCATTACCTGAAAGTCGCACAAATAAGGCGGTTCATGATTTACTGCTTCTTCGTAAGAATATGCAAAAGTAGGCATTTCATCCTCACAATTGAACAAATCAAAAGTATTATGATCAATAACATCAGTTGGTGTAGCTGTTAATCCTAAGCTAATGGTATTGAAATAATCAAGCACTTCCTGATATGTATTGTAAATGGAACGATGACTTTCATCCACCACAATTAAGTCAAAAAAATGCGGAGATAAAGCTTTGTCGCTGCGGATTATATTCAACATCGTCGGATAAGTTGAAACATAAATGCGGCGATTCTCTTCTATTTCTTTATCTTCAGGATTTGGCCAGCGTGGTTCGTCAGGTAAATATTCTTTAAAAGCATCCAAAGCTTGATTTCTTAGGGCAATACGGTCAACTAGGAATAAAATTCGTTCAACCCAACCGGCACGCATTAAAGCATCCACAAAAGCAATGCAAACCCTTGTTTTACCCGTTCCTGTTGCCATTACCAGTAAGAACTTGCGATGTTTCTTTTCCAGAGATTCCATAACTGTTCTTATGGCTCTCATTTGATAATCACGCCCGGCAATATTGGGATTTATAAGCTCATCAGCTAAAGGTTTCCTGTTTTTTCTTACATATTGATAACGTTCAAGGTCTTCCCTGGTAGGAAAACCAATTACTTTACGTGGTGGATAATTACCTAAATCCCAAAAGAACACTTCTAATCCGTTGGTGTAAAAACAAAAGGGTATTTCTCCCCCATTTTGTTTGGCTATATGATAACAGTATTGTTTGGCTTGTTCACGGCCTATTTCAGCATCTTTGGTAGTTCTTTTCGCTTCAACCACAGCAAGTGGTTTACCATCTTTCCCAACCAATACATAATCACTGAATTGATGGCCTTCATATTCAGTTCTTGGTTCAGAAACACCTTCAGGAAGCCCCAGTTCAATATCAAATTCTTCGATGACCTGAGAACGGTCTTTCACGTTCCATCCGGCATCTTTTAACTTGATATCAATGATTTGCTTTCTGGTTTCTGCTTCTGTCGGGCTCATTATACTTGAATCTACAAGGTTTTTCTTTCTGTAAATTCAAAGTTAATAAAAAAGACTAAAAATGAAAGTAAAATTAATTATGTTTAATAATTCAGATATCCGCCGAACCCATTAAAACTGCCTGCTACCAATGTCAATTAAATAAGCAATTTTAACTTCATATATCATTATTCGTTATTCGTTAATCGAAATTCAATATTTTTATTTAATTTAAGAACACGGATTAACGATATTAGATTTCTGATTTTATGTCCTAAATATTTGTTAATGGTAACTCAAATATTCAATTCTCAGCGAGTTATAACCTAACATTTATTTCTCGCACACGGGCTATTGGTTATAAAAAAACCAAAGAAACCACCCACCAACAAACTTTGGATAATTTCGCCGGTTTCCATAATATTCATGTCTCGTCCTTTGCTCAAATAAAAATAAAGAAATCCTACTCCGGCTCCAATAATGGTAAACAATATGGTTCGTTTGGTTTGGGGCGATTTAATCAATCGTTTAAACCAGCTTGACTCTTCCTGTATTTCTAATTTTTTAAATTCCATAATTTAACATATCTAATTATTTAGATGCAAATATATAAAATTTTATTATGCTTGAATAGTAAACAGACAATCTTTATTAGTAACGATTACCGTCTTGGCGAACCATAGGGACAAATCTTACGGGTGCTACAATTTTCTTTTTCAATTTACCACTTTTTTTCTCTAAAAGTGCTAACTCCTGCACGATACTCCCTCCAACGGGAATAATCATTTTTCCGCCTTCTTTAAGCTGTTCTTCGAGTGGTTGTGGAACATCTGTCGGAGCACAAGTTACGATAATGGCATCAAAAGGTGCTTTTTCAGGCCATCCTTTGTAACCATCACCAATTTTAACGTGTGTATTATCATATCCTAAATCGGATAATAAATTTTGTGCTTTTTTCCCTAACGATTCAATAATTTCTATGGTATACACTTCGTTAACAATTTCAGCCAGAATGGCTGATTGATATCCGGAACCCGTTCCAATTTCAAGAACCTTCATATTTTTTGTCAGCTCCAGGGTTTCT
This sequence comes from uncultured Bacteroidales bacterium, assembly GCA_964606845.1. Classification (GTDB taxonomy): domain Bacteria; phylum Bacteroidota; class Bacteroidia; order Bacteroidales; family UBA12077; genus UBA12077. Next base: position 6,202 of record CAZSIC010000122.1, on the reverse strand, counting down.
GTCATTAAAGCTACAATATATGGCTGTGAGATAGTTTGTCCTGCTCCAATTGGCAAAGGGCGGTCTTCATAAGCCATTCGTTCATAATTGGCAGGCACAAACATATGGCGTGGAACATTAAGCATGGCCTGGATAACCTTTTGGTCTTTAATACCTCTGGCCACCACCTGGTCGCGCACCATTCGCTGTCTTACTTTTTCGTATTTATCAGAATAGTTATTTACCGGCCCGGCTGCCACTAAAAGAAAAACTCCAATAAAAATTACTTTATACAATATTTTTTGTCTCATCATTAAAATTTTTCGAATGGTTAATAAATGTAAGCATTTTTTAAATACTACAACAACAAAAACCGTGCGAATATATTAAAATTTTATTCTGGCTGCCTGTTGGATTACAGATATTTATTTTATCCCTGGTTAATCGCTTGTTTCATGGATTCAATATTTCTTTCCATTTCGGTAAGTAATTTGAACTGCACCTTTGTACGCTGAAGGTTATGTTCCGGATAACGGGTTTTAAAATATTTGTCATTTTGCAAAAAGTCGGTAAAAAAACGTAATCCGATTAAATACGTCATAAATAATGGCGAAAAAGGCAAATAATCAAGCTCTTGAGCTAATAAGTATTGTTTTGTATGCATGAAGTAGCCCCTGGCAAAAGCTTTAAAATATGGCAGGTTAAAGCCTGTTTTTTGCAAATTTACTTCATCTTCAAGTGAAGTATTGCAAATAGTACGAATAGCATCCCCAAAATCGTAATGAATATAACCGGGCATTATGGTTCCCAGGTCAATAACACATAAATAATGATCTTGATGATCAAATAAAATATTATTGAATTTAGTATCATTATGCGTTACCCTTTCTGGCATGTTTGAGTTAAACAAACTTTGCTGGTAATTGAGCATTATATTTTCACGGCTTTGGATAAAATCAACAAGCGCTGTATTTTTTTCAATTCTTTGTTGATTGCCGTTTTGCAACGCCTCATAAAACTGATTCAAACGCAACTGTAAATGATGAAAACCCGGAAGTGTTATATGTAATTGATTGATTGGAAAATCAAACAATTGACCCAGGAAACCACCCCAGGCCTTCCCTCCTTCCAGTGCCAGTTTGTTATTTTGGACTAAATCGTGGCTAACACCATCCATAAAATTATAAGCGCTCCAAAATTGTGAGTTATGGTCGGTAACATAATTTTTCCCATCGGGTGATTTAAATAATTGTAGATGGGTTGATTTTTTTTGTTGTGCATGTAAATAATTAGTTACCAATGCTATATTATCGAGCATTTTGGGAATATCATCAAAAACATTGGGATTATTTTTTTGTAAAATGTAGTTTGGAAAATCTTTTTCTTGGGTAGTTATTAAATAAGTTTCATTAATATTCCCGGAACCATAAAGGCGTGCATCTTTAAAAGTTCCTTTTAAATCAAACTGTTCGAATACTGATTGGATTGATTCCATGATAAATTAAAAAAATCCCGGAAGAGTTAAAATCCGGGGTATAATATTTTTTTTTATAGCTCATCCCACAATTGTTGTGGATATTCGCCTGCTTTGGTTAATTCCTTTATTTTTTCAATAACCACCGGTTTATCCTCTTTATAAGTAACTCCAAACCACTGGCTATGAGCCTTCAACACTTTAACGGTTGCGTTTTCTGTTTCAATTTGGTGGCTTACGAAGTTGGGTATATAATATTCGGCTTTTGGATTGTCGTAATGATCTTGAATAAATTTTATAAATTCAGATTCCAACGCAGGAAAAACATCGGGGGCAAATCCCCACAAATTCATGGATACATATTCATTCCCGGTAAATGACATTTTTTCATGTTCACTATTGGCAACAATTTGGTTGTTCTCCCATCCTATTTTTGTTCTTTCGGTAATATCAATCAGTTCATTTTTATCGTTTACCTCACACACACCGCGCGATACGGTGCCATGTTCAGATAATGTATTTTTTAACAAGTAACCAGCCATACAATATTTTCCACTTAAATTTTCCTGCTGGCTTCTGATATAATCGGCAACAACCCTAAAAGCTCCTTTGCCATAAAAATCATCGGCATTAATTACAACAAATGACTCATGAATAACATCTTTAGCCATTAATACTGCATGTCCTGTCCCCCAGGGTTTTACTCTGTTTTGTGGAACTTCTATTTCGTCTGGAATATTTTCCAGTTCCTGAAAAACATATTCTACTTTAATTTTTTTGCTATATTTTTTAAATAGCATATCATTCATCTCTTTTTCAATATCTTTACGGATAATGAAAACAACCTTATTAAAACCGGCTTCAATGGCATCATATACAGAATAATCGATAATCGTTTCTCCGTTTGGCCCTACCTGGTCAATTTGTTTTAAACCTCCGTAGCGGCTTCCCATGCCGGCAGCAAGGACTAGTAATGTTAAATCCATAGATTATTGTATTTTTAGTTTATTCCAGATTTTTAACAGCGCAAAGATAGCTAAAATAGCTACAGAAGTTAAAATTATAGCATGGAGAAATTCTCCATAAATCCAGTATCCGGTAGCAAAAAGGGATGAATAAATGGCAAATGCTCCCAGCACCATGCATAATATGCCGGCAGGAACATCCCAGCTTTTTTCACGATCATCGCTCAGATTAATTCCCTTTTGTTTTGCACGGGTAATAATTTTTTTCCAACCCGGCCCTCCTGGCTTTACCAGTTTATAGAATTTAAATAATGTTTCATCATCGGTTGGTTTTGTTAAAAGAGCGACAGATAACCAGGCAATGGTAGTAATAAATACGCCGATCAACATTTGTACCGGCCCTGATATAATTTGAAAACCAAAATGTGGATAAATAAATTGCAAGAACAAAGCAACAACAAAAGAAACCACCATAGCCGTAATTTCTGTAATTGCATTTATTCGCCACCAAAACCACCTTAAAATAAAGATTAAACCTGTTCCGGCACCAATTTGCAAAATAATATGAAAAGCCTGTAATGCATTATTTAATAAAAGGGTAAACAGACCGGCCAAAATCATTAAAAGCACTGTAAATAACCTGCCAGCTCGTACCAGTTGTTTTTCAGAAGCTTTTGTATTTACAAAACGTTTATAGAAATCGTTAACCAGGTAAGAAGACCCCCAGTTTAATTGTGTTGATACAGTAGACATATAAGCTGCAATGAGGGAAGCCACCACCAGTCCTAACAAACCTTTGGGCAGCATGGAAAGCATGGCGGGGTAAGCTAAATCATGTTTTACAAATTGTGGGCCGATATCTGGAAAAGCCTGTTGCAAACTTAACAGATCGGGAAAGATGATTACAGAACCTAAAGCTACTATGATCCATGGCCACGGACGCAAAGCATAATGCGCCACATTAAAAAAAAGTGTTGCTTTTATAGCACCCTTTTCATTTCGTGCCGACAGCATTCGTTGAGCAATATATCCTCCTCCACCAGGTTCAGCTCCGGGATACCAGACACTCCACCATTGAACAGCCAGTGGCAAAACCAGCAACGTGATTAAAGTTTCGGTATCCGAAAATTTAGGTAAAAATCTAAGTTTGGGGACAACTTCCGGGTGATTAACCAAACCTTCTATTCCACCTACTTCTGGCATTTTTAACACGATGATAGCAGCACCAACAGCTCCTGCCATTGACATGATAAACTGGAAAAAATCTGTTAATAAAATTCCTCGTAACCCGCCTAGTGCACTATATATTACAGTAATGATTGAAGCAATCAGAATTGTCTTAACAGGAGTCCACTGGAGCATAACAGCACTAATTTTAATCAATGCCAATGATACGGTAGCGATTATAAAAATGTTAAAAAAAGCACCCAGGTAAATAGCCCTGAAACCACGTAAAAAGGCAGCAATTTTGCCACTGTAGCGAATTTCATAAAATTCCAGATCTGTCATTACTCCAGACCGGCGCCATAACTTAGCATATATAAAAACGGTAAGCAGTCCGGTAAGTAAAAATGCCCACCAGGCCCAGTTTCCATAAACACCGTTTTGCCGAACAATATCGGTTACAAGATTAGGTGTATCGCACGAAAAAGTGGTTGCTACCATCGAAACGCCCAGTAACCACCAGGGCATATTCCGGTTTGAAAGAAAAAATTCAGAAGCGCTTTTCCCAGCTTTTTTGGCTGAATAAATACCAATGATTAATGAAAGAGCAAAAAACGAAAAAACAATAACCCAGTCAATACGTGCTAATATCATAGTATTTTTATTATTTCGTAAACAATGATGCTAAGAAAACATTTTATTTACATTTTTTAGTAAATATTTATTGCTGATTTATTAACATTTTGTTTATTATTTTAACCTACTGATTCCATTTTTAACGATCGTTTTCAAAAATGATTTTTTTTTTATACATTGTGTGCGCTAAATAGAGTGTATTTCTTGTGAAAGAAAAATTTTAACCTAAACTTCAAAGATACAATCACATGAAAATGAAGATGAATCTCAAAACAAAGATGCTGGTTTATATTCTTACGGCATCATCCATAATTTATGCTTTAGCGTTGGGTTATATAAGTTTAAAATTAAACAATATTGCATTTGACAATGCTAAAAACCTGACCGATACTTATGCGCGTGAATATGCCAATTATGTGATGGCTGACTTAAATGTGGACATGAATATGGCCAGAGCCCTGGCACATGTATCACAAGGATATAAAAACCTGGACCCGCAAAATAGAAAAGAAATACACAAAGAAATGCTCAGGCATTTAATCGAAGAAAACCCTAATTTTTTATCCACATGGTATAACTGGGAATTAAGCGCTATATGGCCTGACTGGGAAAAACCTCATGGCAGGTTGCGATTGACCTATTATAGAATGGGTGGGCAAATTCTCTTTCAAGAAGAAATTTTGGATACTGTTCCTGGTTTTACACGTGGCGCTTATTATGATATGCTGGATAAAAAGGTAGAATATGTAATGGATCCTTATTATTATACTTACCAGGCAGGTGAAGAGGAAGTTCTTGAAACCACTGTTGCTGTTCCTGTTTTAGATGAAAATAAATCTGTTGGTGTCGCTGGTTTTGATTTACTATTACAGCGATTTCAGGATTTAATTGTAAATATCCATCCCATTGAAGGCAGTTATGCATTTTTAATTGCAAATAATGGACAAATTGTTGCTCATAAAGATGAAGATAATGTGGGTAAGTTTATTCATGAAGTTGAAAATGAGGACTATAATATTGTTGAGAAAATTAAAAACAAAGAAAATTTTTCTTATACAAAAGAAGGAGAAAACCATAATTACTGGGTTTCTTATGCTCCAGTGAAAATAGGTGAGTCGCCACAAACCTGGTCATTTGCTTTTGCAGTACCCATTGACATCATTATGGCCGAGGAAAAGGCCACGCTCCGGAATTCACTTCTTGTAGGATTGGTTGGTTTATTTTTAATTGCTATAATTATTTGGATCATTGCGCATAACATCTCCCGTCCGGTGGTTAAAACAACTAAAATTTTAAGTGACTTAGCCAAAGGAGACATTGACGAATCGAAAAAAGTTACAATAAAATCAAAGGATGAAATTGGCGAAATGAATCATTCGGTCAATACATTAATTGATGGATTGAATAAAACGGCTGCTTTTGCACAAGAAATCGGCAAAGGAAACCTTGATAAAGAGTTTGAGTTGCTTAGCGATAAAGATGTTTTGGGTAATTCATTATTAGAAATGCGTAAAAGCCTGAAAGTTGCCAGAGAACAAGAAGAAAAACGAAAAATTGAAGATCAGAAACAAAACTGGGCAACGCAAGGACTGGCCAAGTTTGGCGAGATTTTACGCCAAAATACTGATGATATGCACGAATTTGCTTATCATATTATCAGTAACCTTATTAAATATATTGATGCCAACCAGGGTGGATTATTTATCATCAATGATGATGACAAAAATGATAAGTTTATTGAATTATTGGCCTGTTATGCATACGAACGGCGCAAATATATGGAAAAACGCATCGATATTGGCGTTGGTTTAATCGGACGATGTGTTCAGGAGCAAAAAACCATTTATATGATTGATTTACCTGAGGAATATATCAATATTACTTCAGGTTTAGGCGAAGCTGTTCCCAATGCATTGCTTATTGTTCCATTAAAGGTAAACGATGAAATATTTGGTGTGCTAGAGCTGGCAGGATTTAATGAATT
>CAZSIC010000121.1:0-10091 GCA_964606845.1 uncultured Bacteroidales bacterium | reverse complement strand
ATTTAAAACAAGGGTTGAAAAATTTTACCTTTTTTTTACTCCCTGGTTTTCGTTTTTTAAAAAGAAAATTGGTGAAACCGAGTATGGAATGGGATGGCTACCCTTAGGTGGTTATGTGAAAATATCAGGCATGATTGATGAGTCGATGGACAAAGAACAGATGAAAAAACCACCCAAACCTCATGAATTTAGATCAAAACCATCGTGGCAACGATTACTCATTATGTTAGGAGGAGTTTTAGTTAATTTTATTGTAGCCCTCACCATTTATTCTGCGATTCTTTACACCTGGGGCGATCAATATTTACCTACAAAAAATGTAAAGTATGGAATCATGGCCGACTCCCTGGCTAAAGATATTGGGCTTAAAGATGGAGATAAAATAATAGCATTAGATAATAAACCCGTTGAAGATTTTTATAAAATCGTGCCCAATATTGTGCTAGACGAAGTGCAGGCCATTCAAATAGAACGTGAAGGAAATAAAAGAGAAGTACCAGTCCCTGAGCGGATTATTCCCGAATTACTGAATAGTACCAGCTTTATTATGCCACGACTTCCTTTTTATGTGGGAGGTTTCACCAAAGACTCGCCAGCAAAAGAGGCCGGTTTAAAAATGGATGATAAATTAATCGCTATAAATCATAATCCAATTGAATTTTTTGATGAATTTAAAGATAAACTGAGTAATTATAAAAATCAGGAAGTTACCATCAGTGCAATACGAAACAAAGACACATTAGATTTTATGGTTACTGTCCCTGAAAGTGGATTGTTAGGAATTGCTCCGGATGGAAGTTTAACCCGCTTTTTTGAGCTCGAAAGCAGAGAGTATGATCTGTTGACATCAATTCCTGCAGGAATAAACAAAGGAGTTGAGACTTTTGGAAGCTACCTGAAACAACTTAAACTCATTTTTTCGCCCAAAACAGAAGCCTACAAATCATTGGGGGGATTTATTACCATCGGGAAAATTTTTCCCTCTACGTGGGACTGGCAGGCATTTTGGAATCTAACAGCATTTTTGTCTATTATTTTGGCTATAATGAATGTATTACCTATCCCCGCTTTAGATGGAGGACATGTAATGTTTTTATTATATGAAATGATAACAGGACGAAAACCCAGTGATAAATTTATGGAATCTGCTCAATTAACCGGAATGATCATTCTATTGACATTATTACTTTATGCAAATGGAAACGATATTTTCCGGCATATTTTAAATAAATGATAAAAATTCATTACTTTTGAATAAACTTAAAACCAGAAGCATATGCTATTTACATCTATTATACTAGGAATGCCCGGCCCATGGGAAATTATTTTAATTGTTCTTGTAGTGCTTCTAATTTTTGGTGGCCGCAAAATACCTGAACTCATGAAAGGTTTGGGACAGGGAATGAAGGAGTTTAAAAAAGCAACCAAAGATGATGATAATGAAGAGGATAACAAACAAGAGAATAAAACTCAAAAATAAAATGATCATTTAAATAATTTGCCTGCCCTTTTTAATGAAAGTGGCAGGCTTTTTATTTTTAAAAATATGAAGTCATTAAGTTACATACAATCTCAAATTAAAACGGAAGATTTAACCGTTGAAACGGTTGTTGATGATTACCTTAAAAAAATAGAAGAAAACAAACATCTAAATGCATTCCTGGAAGTTTTTACTGATGAAGCAAAAGAAAGAGCGAAAGTTATTGATCAAAAGCATAATAAAGGGAAACTGGCAGGCCTGGTAATTGCAATTAAAGATACCATTTGCTACAAGAATCATAAAATTTCTGCAGCATCCAAAATTTTAGAAAATTATATTTCTCCTTTTAGTGCTACTGTTGTTGAACGACTTTTGGCTGAAGATGCAATTATAATCGGCCGTACGAATTGTGACGAATTTGCTATGGGAAGCAGTGGCGAAAAATCTGCATTTGGAAAAACATTAAATCCTCTGGACAATACAAAGGTACCAGGAGGTTCTTCGTCAGGTTCAGCTGCTGCTGTGACTGCTGATTGTTGCCTGGCAGCCCTGGGCTCAGACACAGGAGGCTCTGTGCGCCAACCTGCTTCTTTTTGCGGATTGGTTGGCCTAAAGCCAACCTACGGGCTGGTTTCACGCTGGGGATTAATTGCTTATGCCTCTTCATTTGATCAAATTGGAATATTAACAAAAAATATTGATGACAACGCAAGCATTCTGGAAGCTATTGCAGGGCCAGATGATAAGGATATAACTCTTAAACCCGATAGTATTCCAGATTATAAAGATTTTTCAATAAATCTTAAACCTTTAAAAATTGGGATTTTAAAAGAAACATTAAAGTATCCAGCGCTGGATGATCATATTCGTAAAAAAAATAAAAGCATTATTACCTTTTTGAAAAATAAATCAGTAATAATTGATGAAATATCATTTCCCTGGCTCGATTATATTGTACCCACATTCCACGTGTTAGCTCCTGCTGAGGCTATGTCGAATCTAGCCCGGTACGATGGTGTAAACTTTGGTATCAGGGCAACCAATATAAAAAAATCAGAGGACCTTGTTACAGAAAGCCGCTCTAAAGGATTTGGAAAAGAAGTAAAACAACGGATCCTTTCAGGAACATATGTTTTACACGAGAAAGAGGGAGATTTATACAAAAAAGCAAAAAAAGTACGACAATTAATTAAAATCGAAACAGACAGAATATTTGAAAAATATGATTTCATCATAAGCCCCACTACTCCCGATGTAGCTTTTGATTTTGGCAAAAAAAATACAAATCCTGAATCGATGTTTCTTGAAGATATATACCTTATGCACGCCAACTTAACAGGAAACCCGGCCATTTCTCTACCTATCGGGAAACACCCGTCAAGATTGCCCTTTGGAATCCAAATTATGGCAAAGAAATTTGATGAGAAAAAACTTTTTGCTTTTTCGAATTATTTAATGAATAAAGTGGAATAAATATTATTTTTACCAAATAATACTGACCGGATGTGTGAAAATGATAAATAATTATGAATAGAATGTTTCGAATATTAGCCATCACATTAATAACTTTTTTCTATTTTGCTGATTTAAACAGTTTTGCCCTTAGCCATGGGCATTTTCAAGCAGAAAAAAATACCTTAGATAAAAAAAGAAAAAAAGATTCTATTCCCATTTATCCCGACCTGGTTTACGAATATAAAATTGCAGAACTCAACAACCTCACTCCCATTGAACTTGAATATAACGAACGAGTACGCCGTTATATCGATGTTTACACCATTGAGCGACGTGAGCATTTAGCTAAAATTATTGGGCTGGCAGAATTATATTTCCCTATTTTCGAAGAGATGCTCGACAAATACCGTTTACCTCTTGAGCTTAAATACCTTGCAATTGTCGAATCCGCCTTAGACCCCAGAGCTATTTCATCGTCCGCAGCAGTCGGATTATGGCAATTTAAAATTAATACAAGCAAAATGTTTGATTTAGAAGTTAACTCATATGTTGACGAGCGCTGCGATCCTTACAAATCGACCGAAGCTGCCTGCTCGTATTTACAATATTTATATCGCATATATAACGACTGGCAACTTGCATTAGCAGCTTACAATGGAGGCCCAGGAGTTGTAAGAAATGCAATCATACGCTCGGGAGGGAAAACTAACTTTTGGGAAATAGAACCCTATCTCCCTGATCAAACCAATGGATATGTTCCTGCATTTATAGCTGTAAATTATGTCATGAATCATTATCAAGATCACAACATCGAACCCATTCGCTCTCCTTTTATTCATCTGGATGTGGATACGGTAAAAATCCACGAAGCAACATCTTTTAAGCGCATTGCAGAACTTATAAATTTGCCGGTAGAAACCCTTCAATATTTAAATCCGGCATACAAGCTTGATTATATCCCCAAACAAAAAGAGGGAGCAACTGTTGTTTTACCTGCTAATAAAGTTCGTTTATTTCTAAAAAATGAAAAAGCCATTCTCGATGCCAATAATAAATCGGCAACACCCGAAGAGGAAATTGCAATGGCTGGCGATAAAAACGGAAAAATAAAAATAGTACACGAGGTAGCCAGAGGCGAGTATTTTCATAAAATTGCCATTAAGTATAATTGTACCATTGATGATATAAAAATATGGAACAGTTTGCCCACGAATGACTTGAATGTAGGCCAGTTACTCGACATCTGGGTTAATCCGGTACTTGCCCGCTCTATTAAAGAAGAAAGAATGCTGCCGAAACAACAAAGAGACTCAACCGATCGTTTTATTTATTACATTGTAAGAGAGGGTGATACTATTTGGAGTATTGCAGAAAAATTTAATTGCCGGTCAATTTCAGAGCTTAAGGAAGAAAACCAAATAGACAATGAAAAAGATTTAAAACCAGGGCTAAAACTAAAAATATACCTGAATAATTAACCCAAAAATATATTGCCATGAGAAAAATTATTTTCACAGCTATTGCTTTAATCATTATTTTAGGATCTTGTAAAGACAAAGATGCTTCGAAATCGTTGCCAAATGTTACAGGGCGAGCAGGAGAAGTTGTTTTGGTTTTAGATAATGATTTATGGAATTCAGAAATCGGGCATAAATTTAAAGAAATGTTTATTAGTGCATGCCCAGCGCTTCCTCAGGACGAACCGCTTTTTGATCTTGCACATATTCAACATAGTGCTTTCAGCAGCATTTTTCGAACTCACAGAACGATTGTTTCGGTTAAATTGGATAAAAATCTTGATGAACCAAAAACTGTCATTCAAAAAAATATTTGGGCTAAACCACAACAGATCATTAACATTATAGCTCCTGATAAGGAGGGCTTGATGGATTTATTAAACGATCAGGGGGATGATATTGTAGAACGTATTTTACAAAAAGAGATAGAACGTTATGCTCAGGGCTATAGAAAATTTGAGGAAAAAACAATTAGCGATCGCTTAGAACAAAAATTTGGCTATAGATTAACAATCCCCAAAGGTTATTCATTAGATGTTGATACTACAAATTTTGTATGGATTGAAAGCCGTGGGCGTGGAGACCTTATTCAGGGACTACTCGTTTATTCCTATCCAATTCCTGATTTAGAACTTTCTGCAGGTTTATTTTTTGCAAAAAGAGACCAGTTTACCAGTAAGTTTGTTCCCGGGCCCAGCAGAAACTCATACATGGTCGTTGAAAGAGATGCCGATTTTATAAGAAAAGAAATTGAAGTAAATGGCATAGAAATTATTGAAACACGTGGATTATGGCATGTAAAAAATGATTTCATGGGAGGCCCTTTTGTAAGTTTTACTGCTATTGATGAAGAAAAAAACAGGGTGGTTAATTTAGATGGTTTTATTTATGCTCCACAATTTAAAAAACGAGACTATTTACGACAACTGGAAGCCATTCTATATACACTGCAAAAACCTGGTAAAAAAAACGATGAGTGATCTAATTAGTCAAAGCCAACTTGAACGATCAAAGCAGGAAGAAAAATTTGTTTTACTAACTGCCGAACAAGTTAGAAAAGATTTTGCTATGTTTGGGATGGATATTATTTTCTCGGGAAATGCCAGCATGATATACGATGAACTTTTTGCTCAACTAAGTGTGTATATTGAAAACTTAATAAATAACAATTACGAAAAATTAATGTCTCTACTTTATCAAATTGATGTTAGCCAAAAAGAATTAGTAAAACCTGATCCAAATAAAAAGTTTGAAACAGTACCTGAAGTTATTACTCACAAAATTCTTGAGCGGGAATTAAAAAAAGTTTTAATACGTGCTTATTTTAAAGAAAAAGGAGACTTATAGCTATATAAGTTCAATCAATTAAAAATCATATTTAAAACAAAAAAGCTGTCCAAAAAGTATTACAAGTGTCATTGCAAATGAAATGAAGCAATCTATATTTATTGATTATCAGTAGACTGCTTCACTCGTTCCTCGTTCGCAATGACTTTTTTCTAACTTTTTGGACAGCTCCTTTTATTCAATATATTGAGATATTACAAATATTTAATTTATAGAAACAACCTCCTTAATTTCAGGCACTTGTTTTTTTACGGCTTGTTCAACGCCATTTTTTAATGTATGTAAACTAAACGGGCATGAACCACATGCTCCCATCAATTGTACTTTAACAACCATATCTTCGGTTAATTCCACAAATTCGATATTCCCACCATCGGCAACAAGATATGGCCTAACCATATCAATGGTTTCATTAATCTTCTTTTCTAGTATTTCTCTTTTTTCTGTTTCCATTGTTTTTTGTTTAAATTAGTTATTATATTTTTTTATGTATGTTTTATTTCTACTTTTTTAGTTGGATCTAAATTCTTATTTCTATCCTCTACTGCTTTTATCACAGATGTAGCTAGATTTTTAAAAGCATCGCCAACAATAGAGTTCTGATTTAAAGCCGCTGGATTACCCTCATCGCCACCTTCGCGAATACTCTGTACAATTGGAATTTGACCCAGTAAAGGAATATTTTCTTTCTGTGCAAGGGTTTTGCAACCTTCTTTTCCAAAAATATAATATTTATTATCTGGCAATTCTTCGGGAGTAAACCAGGCCATATTTTCAATAAGTCCTAAAACAGGAACATTGATATGTTTTCCGGTAAACATTTTTATACCCTTAATCGCATCAGCAAGAGCTATAGCTTGGGGAGTACTTACAATTATTGCTCCTGTAACCGAAACTTCCTGAACAAGCGTTAAGTGAATATCACTTGTCCCTGGTGGCATATCTATAATCATATAATCAAGCTCGCCCCAATCGCACTGATGTAATAATTGTTTTAAGGCGCTTGTAGCCATTGGCCCTCTCCAAACCAAAGCATCATCAGGATTTATAAAAAATCCGATAGACAACATTTTTACACCATTTTTTTCAACCGGAGAAATAATTTCCGTTTCGCCCTCTTTTCTAACCATTGGGCGTTGCCCTTCTGCATTAAACATCTTAGGTATAGAAGGCCCATAAATATCTGCATCTATTAATCCAACTTTAGCTCCGGTTTGCGCCAAAGCAACAGCTAAGTTAGTAGCAACAGTAGATTTTCCTACGCCTCCTTTACCAGATGCTACAGCAATGATATTTTTTATTCCTTTTAAAGCATTATTTTGAGGAGCCTGAGGAGTTGGGTTCTTCTCAGGAGTTTTAACATTAATATTTCCTTCTGCGTTTAATTTACCACCAAAATACTTATGGATAGCTTGTACACAAACCTTTTTCATGGAATTAACAAAAGGATCGTTTGCTCGTTTAAAGCTAAGTGTAAAACCTGTTTTATCTCCTTCAACCCAAATATCATCAACCATTCCCATGGCAACAATATCCTGGGCGGTTTCAGGATGTTTTACACTTCTTAAAGCTTGTAAAATTTGTTTTTTACTATATGACATGTTTTTCTTATTTTTATTTAATTTAAATTAACGGTACAAAGATAAATATAATTTATATTTTGACCATAAAACATTTAGGTTTTATAAAACACAACTCATTAACAACTAATAAATTCTTACTTAACAATCAACCTAAAATTTTTATAACGTTATTTCTTTGGCAGGATCCCAGAAATGTTTTTTATAATCAACAATTCGATCATTCTCTACTACAATCCCTTCATTTTCCAGAAGTTGCTTCATGGTATTCGTATTACCAAAATGATGTTTACCGGTAAGTAATCCATTTCGGTTTACCACCCTGTGCGCAGGAACGTAATTTTTACCCGAATGCGAGCTATTCATTGCCCAACCAACGATTCGAGCCGATTGTGCTGAGCCCAGATAAGAAGCAATGGCTCCGTAACTGGTAACTCTTCCGAAAGGAATTTTTCGAGTTACAACATACACCTTTTCGAAGAAATTATCATTTTTCACTGTCTGGTTCCTCAAAATCTGCTGTGCTGTTTAATTTGAATTTAATATAATGTATAGGTTTTCCTTCATTAAGGAATTGTTTCTCGTAAAATGTTTTTATTAATAATAACGGATCGATTATATTAGTGCTATAAATGTCATCTGAATCATAAACTATTTCAAGATTATTTTTATGAATAACTTCTTTTGTATACCAGTAGAATTCCTTGTTATCTGTTTTAAGATGAATATAACCATTTGATTTAAGGAGATTTTTATAATATCCTAAAAATCTTGTTGAAGTGAGTCGTTTGTAATATTTTTTAGGTTGCGGATCAGGAAATGTAATCCAAATTTCCTGAATTTCATCGGGTGCAAAAAAAGAATTAACAAAATCAATTCGTGTTCTTAAAAATCCCACATTATTGAGCTCTTCCTGAAATGCTGTTTTTGCGCCACTCCACAAGCGAGCACCTTTAATATCTATTCCTAAAAAATTAATGTCAGGATTTTGACGAGCCAATCCCAGGGTATATTCTCCCTTTCCACAACCCAACTCAAGTATTAATGGGTTTTCGTTTTTAAAAAACGCTTTATTCCATCTTTCCTTTAGGTGATAATCTTTTTGAAATACTTCGTCATAAGAAGGCTGTATAACATGCCCAAAAGTTTCCATTTCGGCAAACCTTTGCAACTTTTTCTTTGCCACGTCGATTCTAAATTTTTATCTGGTTATTGAATTTTGGCTTTTTCAATTCTAATACCAACATCAGATATATATTGAAGGGTTTCGATACGCATACCTTGTGTATATTTAAAAGTATATATTCCTGAAACCGGAAAACGTATATTTTTTTTATAGATAAACTGATTGTCATACAAATCGCCCCATCCGCTACCTGTCCATCTCCCCTTGTCGTCGGCTAAATAGCATTCAAAAGTATCGGTTAATGTCATCCCATTGGGTGCAATGGTATGGATGAAAACATACAAGTTTTGCATTTGGTATTTTGAAGTATTCCTCACATTAAAATATATGTTATGGGCATTAATCGTGTCGTTTATGGGTACTTCAAAAACAATGGTATCATTCATATCCCATTTATATTCGGCGATTGCCTTGTTATCCTCGTAAACCTGATTTGGATCGCATGAAAAAAACAGGAGTGTAATTAAAACGATTATAACACTATTTCTTTTGATTCTTATCATTTTTTGGACGTTTTCTTCGGTTATTTCCTGATTTGTTACTTTTTCTTTTTCGCCTTTTTCCTTTTTTATCATCAAAACGTGTAAGGCTTTCTTGTCCCACAACATTTTTATAATCTAATACTCCTTCTTCCAATACTGTTAAATCAATAAGTGCATCTACTTTTTGCCCTTTTTTATTTAACTCAATTATTTCTTTAACGCGGTCAATGGGTATAGGAGTAATATTTACTACACTATCCCGATCGAATGAATACCACATTACTCTTCTAAAAATGTCGGTTTTATTATGATATGCCTGTCCTTTCTGTGTTTCCAAAACAATTTTGGTTGAAGGGAAATCTTTTTGTGCATCGATATAGCAATCCAACTCATAATTTAAACAACATTTTAATTTACCACATTGCCCTGCCAATTTTTGTGGGTTCAAAGATATTTCCTGATATCTTGCTGAATTAGTAGTTACCGAAACAAAATTTGTAATCCATGTAGAACAGCAAAGTTCTCTACCACAAGATCCTATGCCGCCAATTCTTCCAGCCTCCTGCCTGGCGCCAATTTGGCGCATTTCAATCCTGATTTTAAAAGTATCGGCTAATATTTTAATTAACTCTCTAAAATCAACCCTTTCATCAGCAATATAATAAAAAATGGCTTTTGTCCTGTCTCCCTGATATTCTACATCTCCAATCTTCATGTCAAGCTTCAGGTCATCAGCAATCTGCCTGGTTTTTATCATTGTAGTATGCTCCAGCATTATTGCTTCGTACCATTTTTCTAAATCGGCAGCTTTTGCTTTCCGGTATATTTTTTTAAACTCCTGGCCATCAGGCGAAATACCTTGTTTTTTTAATTGCAGGTAAACCAACTCGCCAGTTAATGAAACAATTCCAATATCATGCCCGGGAGATGCTTCAACGGCTACAATATCTCCTTTCCTTAATCTTAATCCATTGCTGTTAACAAAAAATTCTTTTCGTGTATTCCTAAAACTAACTTCTACAATGTGAATTTCTCTTTTAGTTT
>CAZSIC010000120.1:0-10159 GCA_964606845.1 uncultured Bacteroidales bacterium | reverse complement strand
GCGACAACGTGGGCGACATTGCGGGTCTCGGCGCGGACATCTTCGAATCCTACGAGGTAACGATTGTCTCCAGCCTGATCCTCGGCCTGGCGTTGACAGCCATCAACGGGGAATTGTACTGGATCGTGTTGCCGCTGCTGGTACGCGGCGTTGGCGTTGTAAGCTCGATTGTCGGTACCTACGCGGTTTCGCTGTGGCGCGTGGATGATGCCGAAGAAGCGATGTATAAGAGCTACGAGGTATCCAGCGGCATCACCATCATCGCGACTTTCCTGCTGGCGTGGCTTTACGCCGGTCAGTTGTCCCTGGCAACGCTGGTGGCGGTCGGTGTGGCACTGGCAGTGGCTTTCAACCCGCTGACATCGTATGCCACGAGCGCCAAGAGCAAACGCGTTCAAACGATCGCCGCCTCGACCCGCTTCGGCCCGGCCTCGGTGATCCTGGAGGGCCTGTCGCTGGGGTACCTGTCCAGTGTGTGGGCGCTGTTTGTGATTGTGGCGAGCCTGGCGGCTTCGATCCTGGTCTATAGCTACGACTTCCCTGGTGACCTGAAGCTGATCGCTGTTATCGCGGGGGTGGTGCTATCGATTGCGGCAGTGGTGCGCGGCCAATCACGCGGGCACCTGGTCGAGGGATTCTTCCAGGCTTTGTGGATCATGGTCTTGGCGTTGTTCCTGATCAGCATGCACGAAGTGCCGGACGTCCACCGCTACCAGTACGTGCTGTTCGGTGTCACGCTGATCGGCGTCGGGATGCTATCGCACACCGGCAACAACGTCAGTATGGACACCTTCGGCCCCATCGCGGACAACGCCAATGGTATCGGCGAGTTGGCTGGCATGAGCGAAGAGGCCCGGCAGATCATGGCCGATCTGGACGCTGCCGGTAACACCACCAAGGCGATCACGAAGGGCGTCGCCATTGGCTCGGCGGTGATCGCAGCGGTCTCGCTGTTCGGCAGCTTTTTCACCGATATCCAGCGCGTTGATCCCAACTTCGAAGAGATCGTGAACCTGGCGAACCCGGTGGTGTTTGTGGGCCTGCTGATCGGCGGTTCGTTGCCGCTCCTGTTCAGCGGTCTGCTGATCAAGGCCGTGAACCGCGCCTCCGGGCTGATCATGGCTGAGGTTCGTCGCCAGCTCCGTGACCCGGAGATCGCCAATGGAACCAAGACCCCGGACTATGCCCAGGCAGTTACCATCTCTACACAGTCGGCGCAGATCGAACTGGTGCCGTTGGGCCTGATCGCGGTGCTGGCCCCGATTGCGGTGGGCTTCTTGCTGAAAGAGGAGGCGCTGGGCGGGTTCCTGGCGGGTGTGATCTTGACCGGGCAGTTGCTGGCGGTATTCATGTCTAACGCCGGTGGTGCCTGGGATAACGCTAAGAAGTATGTCGAAGACGGCTTCTATGGCGGCAAGGGCAGCGAAAACCACAAAGCCAGTGTGGTGGGCGATACGGTCGGCGATCCGCTCAAGGATACCGCTGGCCCGGCGCTCAACCCGATGATCAAAGTGATGAACCTGGTTGCGCTGATTTGTGCGCCACTGGTGGTTGAGTATTCCGGCTACAGCGTGACCATCATCGCCGGCATTATTGTATCGGTGGCGTTGATACTGTGGGCCGTGCGCCGCAGCGACCGCGCAGACACGACCCTCATGGAAGAGATCGACGACCGCGTCACCGCCGATATGGTATCGAGTGACTGATCGTTGCCTGTACAAAAACTGACTGGTGTGATCGGATAGGTCCGCCTGTGACCGCCTGACCGTGCCAGAAGTTTGATTGACGAGGCGACTCACTATAGCGTATAGTGCTGGTGAGTCGCTTTTTCTTTTTTTGGTGAAACAGGACCAAAGTCTATGTCTACTTCATACATAACCGATACTCGTTTTGCCGCGCATACGATGCCGGGCCATCCGGAGCATGCCGGGCGACTGGATGCGATCCAGGAACATTTACAGGCGGAGCACCTGGCGGACCGGTTAAGCCGGGTTGAACCGGTCCCGGCGACGGATGCCGACGTACAGGCCGTTCATGCATCCGGCTACCTGGCGCAACTGGAGCGGATCGCGGCTCAGGAGCAGCTTGTGATGTACGGACTGGATACCTATATCACGCCGCAATCTTACGACCTGGCACGGCTGGCGGCGGGGGGCGTGATGCGCGTGGTGGACGCGGTGTTGGAAGGCATAGCAACCAACGGCGCAGCGGCAATCCGACCGCCGGGCCACCATGCCACGCCATCGGCGGCGATGGGCTTTTGCCTGCTCAATAACGTGGCGATTGCGGCGCGGTACGCGCAGCGAGTGCACGGCCTGGACCGGGTGCTGATCGTGGCTTATGACGTGCATCATGGCAACGGTACACAGGACGTGTTTTACACCGATCCGAGCGTGCTATATATCTCCACGCACCAATCGCCGCTCTACCCCGGCACGGGAGCCATGCGCGAAACTGGCGCGGGTGCCGGGGCCGGATACACGCTCAATCTCCCGTTGCCGCCTGGCGTGGGGGATGCCGGGTATGCGATGGCCTTCGAGCAGGTGGTGCTCCCGGCGGCCCAGCGTTTTTCCCCACAACTGATCCTGGTTTCGGTCGGCTTTGATGTGCATTGGGCCGATCCGCTGGCGAACATGCAGTTATCGCTGGCGGGCTATGATCGGCTGGCGCGTCATCTGATCGCGACGGCGGCGACGCTTTGTGACGGTCGGATCGTGTTTGTGCTGGAAGGCGGCTATCACCTGGACGTGCTGAGTCATGGTTGGAGCAATGTGATACGGGCGCTGATGGGCGATGATTTTCCTGGCGATCCGTTGGGGCCGTCGGGTGCGCCGGAACGCCCGGTTGATCGCCTGCTCGATGAATTACGACAGCTTCATAAACTAACTTAATACAAATCTAGCCTATCTTGCATATTTAGATCAGCCATTGCATAATGAGGTTGGGTCAGCCGATAACCTGTGAGAAATGAGCGGACGATGGCCGGAACCATCACGCTGCGGGCGTACCTGGACCAACTCAACACGTTATTGAGGGAGGAATCCTTCAATGAGGTCATAAGTCACTGTCGCTACATCCTCAAACATTATCCTCAGAACGTGGAAACGTACCGCTTGCTGGGGCAGGCGCTTCTACAGCGTGCGGCGCAGGGTGGCGATCTGGCATTTTTTGACGAAGCTGCTGAGATTTTCCGCCGTGTTTTGAGCGTCTCGCCGACGGACCATATCGCGCACCTGTGTCTCAGCGAGATTCGTGAAAACCAGGGCGATCTGGACCAGGCGATCTGGCACCTGGAGCGGGCCTACGAGCAGATGCCGGGTAACGCGGCGCTCCAGGACGCCCTGCGCGAATTGTACGTCAAACGCGACGGCGAGGGGCAGGCCCCTGAAAAAATCCAGCTCACGCGGGGGGCGCTGGCACGCCAGTACGCGGCGGGGCAGCTTTATGACCAGGCCCTGATCGAATTGCGTGCAGCGCTTGACCGCATGCCGGAGCGGTTGGATTTGCAGGTCTTGTTGGCCGAAACCTTGTGGGAAAGCCAGCACCCGGTTGAAGCGGCGGAAGTGGCGGTGCAAATATTGAAGCAGTTGCCAAATTGCCTGTCGGCCAACCGGATTATGGCCGCGCTGTGGTTGACCAACGAGCGTCCAACCGATGCCCAGGTTTACCTGCAGCGTGTCGAAGCAGTTGATCCCTACGAAGCGGAGCGCATTGTCCGGCCCGGCCAAGAGGTTTACGATACGCACACTCTGGTGCGCCTGGATTACACCGCGCAGGCGGCGGCTACTTTGTCGTCCGAGACTCCCGAATGGGTTCAGGAACTGGGTGATCTGGGCGAGGGTGCCGGAATGGACGCGGCGTTAGGTATGCCGGGTGAGGCTACCAGCGGGCCAGACCGGATCGACACCGATGCTGTCTTCGGTGATCAGTCTGCGCCGCCTGATTGGGTAGAGGAACTGGGCGACGCATCGGCAGATGAACCGGTTCCGGATTGGCTCAGCGGCGATGCGGGGGAGGCTGACGCAGGAGCGGCTATGCCCGCTGATGATTTTGCGCCCGATTGGTTGAGCGAACAACCGGTCGCTGAGGGCGTTCCCGGTGGGCAAGTTGCAGGGCCTGAGGCTCCGGGCGATGATTTGCCGGATTGGTTCGATGACATCGAAGAGGGCGCGTCGGGTGCCGGAGATCAACCGGCGGATGAACCGGACTGGTTGCCTTCCGCCGGTGGAGAAGAGGACATACCGTTGCCGTCATTTGACGATGTGACCGAGCCGGTTGGGGAGTCGAAGGCTGAGCCGGGAGACGCGTGGTTGGCGGATGATGCGGGCGAGGAAGCCGTGCCAGAGCCGTCATTTGATGACCTGACGGGGCCGGTTGCGGATGACGTGCCTGCCGAGCCGGACTGGTTGGCTGAGACAGAAGCGCCGCCCGCCGAATCGGAGCCGGGGGATGCGTGGTTGGCGGATGACATGGACGAGGAAGCCGTGCCAGAGCCGTCATTTGATGACCTGACGGCGCTGGTTGCGGACGACGTGCCCGCCGAGCCGGAGTGGTTGGCTGAGACAGGCGCTTCGCCCGCCGAATCGGAGCCGGGGGACGCGTGGTTGGCGGATGATGCGGGCGAGGAAGCCGTGCCGGAGCCATCATTTGATGACCTGACGGCGCCGGTTGCGGACGACGTGCCCGCCGAGCCGGAGTGGTTGGCTGAGACAGAAGCGCCGCCCGCCGAATCGGAGCCGGGGGATGCGTGGTTGGCGGATGATGCGGGCGAGGAAGCCGTGCCAGAGCCGTCGTTTGACGACTCGGCAGAATTGGTTGGTGTGCCGGGTGAGACTTCAGCGGAAGACCAGGACGCGCTCGAGTCCGACTCGCCCAGCGGCTTTACTGATCTGCTGGCGAGCGTCGAAGCCCAACAGTCAGTTGCCGGACTGGACGAGGACGACGAGGACGAAGACCCTACGCCGCCTGAATGGGTGGTGGCTTTTGAAGACGAGGGCGCGGAAGAGCATGATTCCTCCCCTGCGCCGGAGTCGCCGGACGAAGATGGGGTAGTAGATGACGAGGCTGAATTCCTGGCAGTTTTGGGAGAAATGCCTGGCGAGTTTCAACCGGACGAGGTGTCCGATGGAGCACCAGAGGAACAAGATGCGGATGCAGTCTCCGATGAGGAGTTAGACGCGTTGCGCCGGGCGACGATGCCACCGCCGGGAGAATCTGACGATTTCCCGCATGCGGATGAGCCGGAAGCAGCCAGCACGGGATTGGATCACAGCGAAGCGGATCTTCCCACGCCTGCTGCCGGCGAGTTTACTGTGCCCGCTGATGATTGGGACGCAGCTTTTGCCCCGGCAGATGATTCCCCGCCCGTTTTTCAGGAGCCGTTGCCGGATGATGAGGCAGATCAGATCGAGAAAGCCGCTGCTGAAACGGATCGTTGGGTGGCTGAATTTGATGAGGTTGCTGATGATGCTGCTGCCGAGACGGACGAATGGGCCGCGGAGTTCGAGGACGTGGCGGGTGATACCGAAGATGTGGCCGAAGTATCCTCGGAAGCGATTGAAACAGGACAACCTGGGCAGCAACTTTCGCCAGAGCCGGGTGCGGACGACGAGGACTGGTTGTCTGGGCTTGAGGAGGTAGACGACACCGATCTGATCGAGGCCCTGGATGAAACTGACAGCTCTGAGGAGGAGATGGGGGCCGATGACGCGATTGAACCGGCGACCGATCTCCCGGAATGGATCGCGGACGCGGCTCCACCTGCGCCTGCTGAGAGCGAATCGGAGGCAGGTTCCGCACCATTCACTGAGCATGATGATCGGGCTGTTGCCCCCGAACCGGTGGATGTGTCTGCTGAGGCGTCTGGCCCGGCCTGGGTCGATGAGGACGCTGCGCACGAGCAGCCGGAGGCTGATGACGAAATGGATTGGCTTTCGTCTGAACCGGCGGACGAGGACTGGTTGGGAGCGTTTGCCAAACCGGAATCTGAAGTGGCGGCAGTTCCAGAACCGGCGGAGTCATCCCCTGCGCCAGAGGCAGAGCAGCCGGAAGGATGGCTGTCGGAGATGCCAGAGGCTGATGTAGAGCCGGTTCAGGAAGCGGGTGCAGAGGACGCCGTCGGCCTGGATACGCTGGAAGACAGCCTGTTTGGGCCGGAGGACGAGGCAGTCGAAACGACTGAATCTCCCGTTGCTGATGAGGATGAGCAGGCTGTGGCCGAGCCAGCGCCTGTATCGCCAGAGCAGGACGACGCAGCGGACGCGACACCTGCCTGGATGTCCGATATGGAGCCTATCGAGACGCCACCCCCGCCCGAAGATGAAGCGGACGCGCTCTTGCAGGAACCCTATGATCCGTTCGAGGGGGGTAGCCCGGACCAGGTGCCGGAATATCATTCCGCCAAAGAAACGGGTGTTCTGCAACCGGACGAAAGCCCGGATTGGATGACGGCCTTCACCGGTGAAGAGATGCCACCAGACGAAAGTGACGTGGTGGCGGAGCCAGAGGAAGCGGCTTCGTTGGATGAACTGGACTTCGGCCCTGCCCAAACAGTCCCGATCGAACCGGAAGACGATCCTGAAGAAGATGCCGTGACGGATAGCTTGGCCGATATGTCATTTGAGGATGTTGAATCAGACGAGTATCCGGGTGAAGAAGGGGATGTTGGCCTGGACGAACTGGCCTCCGCTGAGGATGAAGACGGCGAGATGCCCGACTGGTTGGTCGCTATCACGAGTTCCGAGGCTGACAAGCTGGGTGATATGGAATGGGAAGAAGAGGAAACGTACAGTTCTGCCGAGGAATCGGGCGTGCTTCAGCCCAGCAGCCACCCGGATTGGTTGGACGGGGTGGGCGAAGTGAGCGACGATGGCGATGGTGGCGAACAGGCAGAAGGGGCCGAAACCGATCCGTCTGGCGTGGCGCTTGATGCGCTCTTTGATGATTTTTCATTGGAGGATGACGCCCCGGCTGAAATGGACCTGGGCGATATGGCAGAGGACGAGGATGAACCCGTCGCGGCAGACGAGGATGAGCCGGAGAGTGCCTCGGATTTCTTCGATGATCTGGTGGCGCGCGCGGCGGAAACCGCCCAACAGGACCTGGAGGAAGCGGCTTTTGATGAGGAATTCGCCGAGGAGCCTGCCGCTGATGCGCTCGAGACCCCGATGTCCGACGTGTTCGAAGACGAATTCCTGGTGGAGGAAGACGACGACCTGTTTGGTAGTGCTCCTGCCGAGAGCGAGGTTGCACAACCCGGCGATCTGGCCCATACTAGGGAGATTGAACCAGATTTGGGCGACGAGCCGGACGACGAATTCGATGACGAACTGGATGATGAAGACCTTGATCCAGAAGACTTCGCTTTCCGGGATAAACTGCCCGCCTGGTTGCGCCAGCCAAAAGAGTCGGACACGGCGGCTCAATCGCCAGCCGATCAAGAACAAGCGCCTGAACCGCCGGAGTGGTTGCGTGAGGTTCCGGAAGATGAGGATCAGGATTAACCCGGATATACTTGTTTTGACGCCCTGAGGAGGATATGGCATGGTACCGCCCCCCGATAGCACGGGCGACGAGTTCCCCGATTTTGATAGCATGACCCCTGAGGAGCAGATGGCCTGGCTTGAGAGCCTGGCGAAACGACAGGGTGTCCAGGATGATGAATTGACGACGGCGGCTGATGTCGATGTGCCCGTCCCAGAGGATGCGGTGATTGATGAGCCAGGCTATGTGCCGTTCTCCGAACGCGAGGCTGCCGCCAAACGCCCTGCTCGCTCGGAACCAGAACCCGAACCGGAGCCAGAACCGCCGCCGGCAGTCGAAGAACTGGAACCGACGGTATTTGAGGAACCAGAGCCAGAGGAACTGGTCGGCGAACCGGTGAGTGAACTGGATGATGAGGCCCTGGCGTTGGAAGAAGAACTCGACGCGCTGGCTGAAGCCGGCGACGAAGGCGATCCGATGCAATGGCTTGGTTCGCTGGCAATCGAGTCAGATGAGGAGATGGTGGGCGAAGTCGCCGCAGAGGAAGCGGAAGGTGCCGAGCCTGACATACTGCCGGAACCCGAACCGGAGATCGCGCCAGCCCACGCCGAGATATTTGCCCCGGAGCCTGACAGCTCTGCCGAGTCTGAGACGGTTGCCGAGGAGACGGTTGCGGACACAGTTGAGGCAGCAGCAGCCGGTGCGGACGATGATCCATTGGGCGGAGTTGATCCGATGTTGTGGTTGGAGAGCCTGGCCAAACGACAGGGTGTCCAGGATGACCAGTTGACCACTACTGCGGATGCTGCCATTGAAGATGTGCCGGAAGACGCGGTGATTGACGAGCCGGGCTATGTACCTTATGACATTGTGGCCGGTGGTCCCCGTCCCGCCACCAGCAGGACCGACGAGGAACCGGAGCCAGCGCCAGAACCCGAACCAGAACCGGAAATGATGGCCGAACCGGAACATGAACCGGTGCCAGAGGAAGCCGATCTGCTCGCTGAACTCTCGCCTGAACCGGATGTTTCACTTGCGGATTGGCCGGAGGAACCAGCGCCGGAAGTTGCAGCTGCCATGCCGGAGGAAGTCGAAGACGGTGAAGCTGACGCCGGGCTGGGCTGGCTGGAGGACCTGGCCGCCGAGCCAGAAGGTGAGGACGTGGACGATGTGCTTGCCTTTGACGATGACCTGTTCGGCGACCTGGGAACCGCCCTGTCGCCCGCCGAACCAGAGGCTCCGCCGGTCGAAGCGACGGTGGCTGGTGCCGATCCATTAGCGGGCATGACAGACGAGGAGATCGCCCAGGCCCAGGTGGAGGGGCGATTGACCGGTGAGCAGGAATTGGCCTGGCTGAAGCGTCAAGCCGCCAAACTCGCGGCAGCGCGCGAAAGCGAACCGGTGGAACCGGCAGCGGTGGCTGGCGATGAGTTGCCGCCCGCTGAGCCGGGCGAGTTGCCGCCCTGGTTACAGGAAATCCGCGAAGAGACGGAGGGCGAGGCCGAGGACGAAGGCATGCCGTCGGCCCTGCTCGAAGAAACCGAAGCGGAGATCGACGAAACGGTTGAGATGGGCGAGTGGTTGGACGAGGCCCCAGAGGAAGAGGCGCTTGACCTGTCTGAGTTGGAGCTTGATGCGGACGAAGATGTTGAGTCGCTCTGGTCCGAAACACCGGAAGAGACTGGGCAACCCGCAGAAGCAGCCGACCATGATTCGGAGCTGGTGGCTTTCCTTGAAGGCGACTATGTGCCCGATGAGCCAGACCAATTAGCCGAGGCACTGGATGCCGAATACGAACGGCGTCTGGCGGGTGATGACTCGGAGCCAGAGTGGTACACCGAGGCGGTTGAGCGGGCAGCCGAAGATGAAGACGCTGAACCGGGTCAGGCGATTGTCGAACCGCCCGTGCCGGAAGAATCCACCGAGGAGGTCCTGGCGGAAGCCGCACCGGTAGACATGCCCGATTGGTTGAAGGAAACGGGCGGCGAAGTTTCCGCCGAAGACCAGGCCGATATGCCTGCCTGGTTGCTGGAATCCGACGACGAATTGGCCGATGTCACCAGCGCGGAGGAAATCCCGGATTGGCTGACCGAGGACGTGAGCGAGGACGAGGCTCCATCTGCGGAAGAAGTCCCGGACTGGCTGGCCGAGGAAGTGGAGGAGGAAGTCGAGCCGAGCGAGGTCATTTCAGCCGAGGCCGAGCCACACCTGGCGGAAGCCGCGCCAGCGCCCGAACCGGCGGCTGAAGACCCGGCACCGCCCCCGCCAACGCCAGCGGTCACCGCGCCCGAAGTGGCGGCCCCGGTGGGCGAGGCACTCATCCCAGACGGCGAGTTGTTTGACCAATACCGGGCACGGCTGGATGAGAACCCCAACGATTTTGCCAGTCGCCTGGCGCTGGCGCGCGCACTGCGGGCCAATGTGCAGCTTGATGCCAGCCTGGATCACTATGAGATGTTGATCGAAGCTGCGCAACTTTTACAGGATATTGGTGATGACCTGGGGGGTATGTCGCAGGAGCATCCCGACCTGCCACGCGTCCAGCGTCTTCTGGGCGATACGTTTATGCGGCGCGGGATGTTGCCGCAGGCGCTAGAAGCTTATCGCCGTGCCCTGGAACATCTCTAGTACATCAGGGCGCAAAAAAGGCGAGGGATCGGGTAGAATAGGCAACCTC
>CAZSIC010000119.1:0-10196 GCA_964606845.1 uncultured Bacteroidales bacterium | reverse complement strand
GGGATAAAATAAAAGAAAGGCTTACCAATTTGTGGGATTATGAAACTATGGGTACTCCTTTTAAAAAGGGAGATCGATATTTCTTTTTCAAAAATGATGGATTACAAAATCAATCAGTTTTATATACTCAAAAATCATTGGATGATGAGCCCGAGGTATTAATCGATCCCAATAAATTTTCTGAAGATGGGACCATTGCATTAGGAGGTATTTCAATATCTAATGATGCCAAATATATTGCTTATCAGTTATCAGAAGGTGGTTCAGACTGGAACGAAATCCATGTGAGAAATATTAAAACAGGCGAAGACCTTAAAGATCAAATCTCATGGATTAAATTTTCAAACATTGCATGGTATAAAGACGGTTTCTTTTACAGTAGATATGATGCTCCGAAAGAAGGAGAAAAACTCTCTGGCGTTAATAAATATCATAAAGTTTGCTATCATAAGCTGGGCAGACCAACAGAAACCGATGAAGTGATTTTTGAAAATAAAGAATTTCCTTTACGGAATTTTAGCGCCGATGTGTCGAGTGATGAAAAATACCTTTTTATTTATGAAACCGAATCTACCAGCGGAAATAACCTATACTTAAAAAATCTTCAAAAAGATGATGAATTTGTAAAATTAACTACAGGTTTTAATTATGATTATCGTGTACTTGACCATGTTGATGATAACCTGATTGTTATTACAAATTATAATGCACCTAAATATAAGTTGGTTAGAATAAATGTTAATTCGTTGGATGTGGGTAATTGGGTTGATATAATTTCTGAAAAAAGTGATGTCTTAAGAAGTTGTTATTTAGCCGGTAATAAAATAATTGCTTCGTATATTCAAGATGTTCATGCTAAACTTGAAGTATATGATTTAAAAGGCGGGTATTTACACGATATTGAACTACCTGCGCTAGGTTCTGTTTATGGCATTAATAGTTCAATTGATGATAATGAGGTTTTCTATAGTTTCAGGTCTTTTACTTTTCCTCCTACCATTTATAAATATGATATCAATGAAAATAAATATAAAACCTGGTTTAAGCCCGATCTTGATTTTGATCCTTCATCTTATGAAACGAAACAGGTTTTCTTTACCGGTAAAGATGGCATTAAAGTGCCAATGTTTATTGTACATAAAAAAGGGTTGAAATTGAATGGCAAAAATCCCACTTTATTATATGCATATGGTGGGTTCAATGTAAGTGTTTTACCTTCTTTTAGTGTCGCTAATTTAATCTGGCTCGAAAATAATGGAGTGTATGCTTTGGCAAATATACGTGGTGGTGGCGAATATGGAGAAAATTGGCATAAAGCAGGAATGAAGCTGAATAAGCAAAATGTATTTGATGATTTTATTGCTGCATCAGAATATTTAATTGAGAATAATTATACTTCTCCTAAAAAACTGGCCTTCAGAGGTGGTTCTAATGGTGGATTGCTTGTTGGAGCTGTAATTAATCAGCGTCCTGATTTATATGCAGTAGCATTCCCAGAAGTGGGTGTTATGGATATGTTGCGTTTTCATAAGTTTACCATTGGATGGGCATGGGCTGAAGAATATGGATCCAGCGAAGATTCTATACATTTTGAAAATCTCTATAATTATTCTCCTTTACACAATATAAGTAGTAGCAAAGATTATCCAGCTGTGATGGTAATTACAGCCGATCACGACGATAGAGTGGTTCCGGCACACTCTTTTAAATATATTGCAACATTGCAAGAAAAATACAAAGGGAAAAATCCTGTGCTCATTAGAATACAAACTAAAGCAGGACACGGAGCTGGTAAACCTAAAACCGTAACTATTGAAGAAACTGCTGATAAGTGGTCGTTTGCATTCTATAATATGGATGTAAAACCTGTTTATTAAAAATTGTTTATAAAAAAAGTGACTGATTTTGTATTAAAGCTGCTTCAAAAATTATCTTTGAGGCAGCTTTTTTAATTATTAAAATAATTGCTGTGGATTTAAATTATCTTGTAATTGAAGGAAATATTGGTGCAGGCAAAACGACCCTTGCTAAAATGATTGCCGAAGATTATAATGCTAAACTCATTTTAGAACAGTTTGCAGACAATCCATTTCTACCCAAATTTTATAATGATCCCGACCGATACTCCTTCCCGCTAGAGTTATCCTTTCTGGCCGAAAGATATCAGCAATTAAATCGCGAATTAACATCAAGAGACCTTTTTAAGCCGTTTAATGTGGCTGATTATTATTTTATGAAATCGTTAATATTTGCAAAATCCACTTTAAAACAAGATGAATATAACTTATACCGGCAAATATTCAATATTATTTACCAGTCAACTCCAAAACCCGACCTTTATGTATATCTACATCTAGATGTTAAGAGATTGCTAGTTAATATATCAAGAAGAGGAAGAGATTATGAAAAAGGAATTACTGAAAAATATTTATTAAATTTACAAAAAGGATATTTCGACTTCTTTAAGCAACAAAACGATATTTCTTTTTTAATAATTGATACCAGTAATATTGATTTTGTTGATAATCAGGGAGATTATGAAAGGATTAAATCACTTATATTTAATCAAAAATATGAGAAAGGAATTCATAGAATTGTTATTTAAAGGCTTATATCATATATATTTTGGTGCTTTTTATTTTTTTTTTATGTAAAACATTATTAAGTTTGTATTATTAATGAGAGAAAATAGTAATAATTTTTAAAAACAAATAATTAATCAGACTATGAAAAGAATCAACTATTTAGCATCTTTCTTATTCGCTGCAATCATTTTAAGCAGTTGTGGCGGATTAGATAAAATGAAAGAAGAAGCTTCTAATCTTCAGTACAATGTTACTCCAAAAGTACTTGAAATGCATGCAAACAAAGTAGAGTACGAAATTACAGGAGATATTCCTGCTGAATGGTTCAACAAAAAAGCAATTGTTGAATTTACACCTGTTTATAAATATGATGGTGGCGAAGAAGTTTTAGAATCTAAAACATATCAAGGCGAGAGTGTAGAAGCCAACAATAAAGTTATTGCTTACGAAACAGGTGGCTCTATTGATTTTGCCGGTGAATTCGACTACAACGAAGCCATGCGTAACGGTGACCTTGAAATGAGAGCAGTTGCTACCATCAAGGATGACAACATTGATTTACCTGCATTTAAATTGGCTGATGGTATCATTTCTACGCCATTATTGGTTATGGTTGATCCTATGCCAATTGCAGCCTCTGATAAATTCGAGCGTGTTGTTACAAAAGAACAAATGGCTGATATCCATTATGTAATTCAGCGATCAAATATCAGAGGATCTGAATTAACTTCAGAAGATATTAAAGAACTGGAAAAATTTGTTGAAGAAGTAAACAAAGCAGAAAATAAAGATTATAAAGGAATCGAAATATCAGCTTATGCTTCTCCAGATGGTCCAGAAAAGTTAAACGAAAGATTATCCGTTGAAAGAAAAAAATCTGCTGATAACTTCTTAACTAAAGTTATTGACAAAGCAAAAGTAAAAGATAAAGATGCTGAGGCTCTTTATAATATGAAATCTACAGCAGAAGACTGGGAAGGATTTAAAGAATTAGTTGAAGGATCGAATATCGAAGATAAAGAATTAATTCTTCGTGTTCTTTCAATGTATTCTGATCCTGCAGTTCGTGAAAAAGAGATCAAAAATATGTCAGCAACTTTTGAAGTATTAGCTGAAGATATTTTACCTAAACTTAGAAGATCTGAAATTAAGGTTAAAGTTGACAAAATCGGATTCTCTGATGAAGAAATTCTTGATTTTGCAGTTAACAATCCAGATACATTAAATGTTGAAGAACTTTTATATGCTGCTAAATTAACTGAAGACCTTGATGGTAAAGCAGAAATCTATAAAACAACCATTGAAAAATTCGAAGGTTGCTTAAGAGCCCATAATAATTTAGCTTATGTTTACATTAAGCAGGGTAATTTAGCTGATGCAAAAGCTTCCTTGGAAAAAGCGAATGAAATTAAGGAAGGTCATGCTATTGTTAATAATAACTTAGGTGTAATTGCATTAAAAGAAGGAGATAAAGAATCTGCTGAAGAATATTTCCTAAATTCAACTGATGCAGGAACTGCTGTTGATTATAACTTAGGCATTATTAAAATTATGGATAGCGAATACGAAGCAGCAATTAATTATTTCCAAAACCATAAAACTTTCAATACTGCTTTAGCAATGTTATTAGCGGGTAAGAACGACTCTGCAGCTAAAACAATTGAGGTAGTTGAAGATGAAGATCCAATGAATGATTACTTAAATGCAGTAATTAACGCAAGAATTGGTGACGAAGGTAAAACAATGGATAGCTTAAAAGCTGCTATTGAAAAAGATCCTGAATTAAAAGAATTGGCAAAAACTGATTTAGAATTCAGAAACTATTTCGAAAACGAAACATTCAAATCAATTGTTGAATAATTAGTTTTTATAAAAGAATATAAAGAGCTGTCTCGTTGGAGGCAGCTCTTTTTTTATAAAAGTTTTAGCTTTCTGTAAAACTCCCAAAGAACAATTCCTGCACTTACTGAAATATTAAAAGAGTGTTTGGTTCCAAACTGCTGTATTTCAATGCTGTAGTCGCTTTTATTAACAACTTTTTGTTGTACGCCCTTAACTTCATTACCAAAAATTAAAGCATACTTTTGTGTCTTTTCTATATTAAAATTTTCTAGTGCAACGGCTTTTTCTGTTTGTTCTATTGATATGATCATATATCCGGATTTTTTTAATTGATCAATAATATCATTTGTATCTTTATTATATTCCCAATCAACAGAATCGGTTGCTCCCAGGGCGGTTTTATGAATATCTTTATGAGGTGGTTTTGCTGTAATGCCACATAGAAAAATTTTTTCGATTAAAAATGCATCGGAGGTTCTAAATACACTGCCAATATTATTTAAGCTCCTGATATTATCAAGTACTACAACAACAGGTGTTTTTTGAGCAGTTTTAAAATCTTTAATGCTTAGGCGTTGTAGTTCACTGTTTTTTAATTTTCTCATGCTATTAAGAAAAATATTTTATTTCATAAAAATTGGTTAAATGTATAAAAAATCAATAATTTCGTAATCAATATAATGTAAAAGAAATTTATAAACTATGAATATTCACGAATATCAAGCCAAAAGCATATTAAAACAATTTGGAGTAGCAGTTCCTGAAGGAATAGTTGTTGATCAATCCGAAAAAGCTATTGATGCTGCACGTATCATTAAAGAAAAAACGGGAATGGAAACGTGGGCGGTAAAAGCCCAAATTCATGCTGGTGGCCGTGGAAAGGGCGGGGGTGTTAAAATAGCAAAATCTTTCGATGAGGTTAAAAAATTTGCCGGAGAAATTATTGGAATGTATCTGGTAACCCACCAAACAGGCCCACAAGGGAAAAAAGTCCATAAAATTCTTATAGAGCAGGGAATTTATTATCCCGGAGAAAGTGAGATTAAAGAATTTTATATGAGTGTTTTATTAAATCGTGCTACCGGACGAAATATTATTATGTATTCTACCGAAGGTGGTATGGATATTGAAACGGTTGCCGAAAAGACACCTGAATTAATTTTTAAAGAAGAAATCGACCCTAAAGTAGGCATTCAGGCTTATCAGGCTCGCAAAATTGCTTTTAATTTGGGTTTAAGCGGAAAAGCTTTCAAAGAAATGGGAAAGTTTGTCATATCGCTTTATACAGCTTTTGAAAAAAGCGATTCATCATTATTTGAAATAAATCCGGTATTTAAAACCTCTGATGACCGAATTTTTGCTGCCGACGCCAAAGTAAATTTAGACGATAATGCTTTATTTCGCCACAAGGATTACCAGGAAATGCGGGATACCTCTGAGGAAGATCCTGCCGAACTGGAAGCCGGGAAATACAATCTTAATTTTATTAAACTTGATGGTAATGTTGGTTGTATGGTTAATGGAGCCGGACTGGCAATGGCTACGATGGATATTATAAAACTTGCCGGAGGCGACCCTGCAAACTTCCTTGATGTGGGTGGCTCTGCAAATGCTGAAACAGTAGAAGCCGGATTTAGAATTATTTTAAAAGACCCTAACGTGAAAGCCATTTTGATTAATATTTTTGGAGGAATCGTTCGTTGCGACAGAGTAGCACAAGGTGTGGTTGATGCTTATAAAGCTATTGGATCAATTAAGGTGCCGGTAATTGTACGTTTGCAAGGAACAAACGCCGAAGAAGGAAAAAAACTGATCGACGATTCGGGATTAAAAGTCTATTCTGCAATAACTTTGCAGGAAGCTGCCGATAAAGTTAAAGAACTGGTTTAGTAATTAGAAAAACCCTAATGTTCACCATCCTATCTGCACATTAGGGTTTTTTATTTATTCATTTTGAAGAGATTCTGCCGGATTTACAATTGCTGCCCTGTATGATTGAATACTAACTGTAATAAATGCAATGCCAATTGATAATATAGTAGCAACAAGAAAAATCCATAAAGTTAATCCTTCTTTATAAGCAAAATTTTCGAGCCAGTTTTTCATTAAATAGTATGCTACCGGCCAGGCTATAATATTTGAAATTAAAACCAACGCCAGAAATTTTGTAGATAATCTAAATACAATTGATTTAATGGATGCCCCAAACACTTTTCTTATTCCTATTTCTTTATACTTTTGCTCCGTAATATATGATGATAGCCCCAGCAATCCCAGAAGTCCTATAAATACAGCCAAAATTGAAAAATACAGGTACATTTGTCCAAGCCTGGTTTCCTGATCATAATACTCGCTTATTGTTCCATCCAGAAAAAAATAATTAAAGGGCCTGGAATTGTCTATTTCAATCCATTTTTCTTTTAATAGTTGAATTGTATTAGGAATTTCATTATCATTTATTTTTATGCTCAGATAATTGAAATTACTCTTGTTGGGTAATATTGCTACCGGCTCAATAGATTGTCGGAGCGACTGGAAATGAAAATTCTCTATTATACCAATTACTTTATACTCTGTAGAATCAGTAGCCCAAACCATGGTATTAAGAGGATTTTTTAATCCGGAAAGTTTTGCAGCAGCCTGATTCAGAATAATACTTTTATGGTCGGTTCCATATTCTTCTGAAAAACCCCGGCCTTCAATAAAATTCATTTTATAGAGATCAAAGAAATCGTTATCTATTTCAATATAATTCATTAATAACGTTTCGTTGGCTGCCATTCCCTCAAATCGATATCCGTTTCCGCTAAATGAATTACCAAAATAGTTCTGCGATGCTGATGCACTAACAACTCCCGGCACTTCCTTTATTTGGGATTTAATCGTTTGATACCTTTTGGTTAAATCATTAGACCTTAGAGGAACAATAACAACGGACTTTTTGTCGAATCCTAAATTTTTGCTTTGAATATATGATAATTGATTATAAACTACCATTGTGCTAATAATTAATACTACCGATATGGCGAATTGAGTAACAACCAGTATGTTTCTAAAAAGCACACCGCTTTTACCCTTTGTTACTTCGCCTTTAAGCACTTTTGCCGGTTTAAAACCGGATAAATAAAATGCAGGATAAATTCCGGATATAATTCCAATAAATATACTGATAATGAAAAATATTCCCAGGATGTCAAAATCTTTATAAAAAGTAAAATTTAATTCCCTGTTTAAAATGTCGGTAAAAGAAGGTAAAAGAAGATTTGTGAATACTACGGCAAGTAAAAATGCAATAATTGTATATATCAGTGATTCTCCAATAAATTGAATGATTAGTGTCGACCTTTTTGATCCCACAACTTTTTTTATTCCTACTTCTTGCGCTCTTTTTGCTGATCTTGCAGTAGACAGGTTCATAAAGTTTATCGAAGCAATAATCAGAATAAAAAAACCAATGGCTATAAAAATGTATACATATTTTATGTCGCCCTGTGGCTGAATCTCGTGCTCAAAATCAGAATAAAGATGGATATCTGAAATTTTTTGTAACCTGGCTTTTAAGCTAAATCCATAATCTTCGAATGATTGGCCGGCTTTTTCCAAAACGGTTTGATGAATTAATGATTCAAGCTGGGTTTTATCTTTTACACCGCTTGTTCGAAAATAAGTGTAATAATTAATGTTACCAATCCAGCTGTCCATCCATTTTGCATTATCACCCTGGTAGCGCGTTACGAATGAAAGTATTCCATCAAATGTAAAATGTGAATTTGATGGAGGATCTTCAATTATACCCGTAATTTCATAATCCTTGTTGTTATTAATGTTCAGTGCATTTCCTATTGGGTTTTTGTCAGGGAAATATTTATTTGCCATTGATTTTGTAAGCACCATAGTATAAGGCCGGGTTAACATGGTACTTGGATTTCCCAGTATTATTTTAAAGTCGAATGTTTCGAAAAAAGATGAATCGGCTGAGATGAGGTTCTTTTCGTAAAATTTATGCTCGTCTTTTGTAACAAGGATTGAATTCCATGATTTATGAATTCGGGTATAGGCTGTGAAATCAGGATATTGTTTTATGATTTCAGGACCTAATGGCGTTTGACTTAAAGCAAAAGTTTGCTCTTTGCCTCCCATATTTATATCTGTTATTACGCGGTATATATTTTCCGGATTATTATGAAAGCGATCATAACTTAATTCGTGAAATACAAAAATTAAAATCAGCATAGATGCTGTTAAGCCTGCTGTTAACCCTAGTAAATTAATAAGGGAATATCCTTTTTGTCTGTAAAAATATCGAACAGTAAGAAGCAAATAATTCCTAATCATAAAACTTAATTTAATTATAGGACGGTTATCTGTATAATATAGTTACAATATTGAGCCTTTTAAGTTTAATTATAAAAAAAGGATGTCTACCATTTTGGAGACATTCTTTTTCAGTAAAGATTTTTCATATTACCACTTTACAGCTTTACGTCTAACAGGCATCGTCATACATCGGGCACCACCGCCACCACGGGGTAGCTCTGAACCTTCTAATGCAATAACATACTTTTTATAATTATTAGGATCAATCTTTCCTTTTATAATATCATTGGCTTTTAGTATTTCAAATCCATTATTGTTCATTTCTTCCATAGTATAAACATTCCGTTCATATCCAATTACTTTACCCGGGCCTACTGCAAAAAAGTTGGCTCCGCTATGCCATTGCTCGCGTTCCTGAATCCATGGATCTTTTTTCCCTCCGCAAAATACAGGTTTTAAGCCCATGCCTAAATCTTTTAATGATTTAAGCATATTTTCTTCTTCTTTGATCGAAGTAACTTTGCCATTTTCAATTTTTATATGAATCGTTTGAAAACGGTTGGTATGCAAGATTAGTGGTTCGTAAACCATACAGGTATCCACATCGAGAAAAGTAAATACCATATCGAGGTGAATAAACGATTCAGGTTTGTATGGCAGCTCCTGAACAATGATATGCCTGTTTTTTTCTTTTTGTGCCAAAAGCCGTTCAAGAATAAAGTCAATTCCTTGCGATGTGGTTCTTGTTCCTGTACCGATACATAAAATATCATCACGTGCCACTAAAACGTCGCCACCTTCAATGGAGGTTTGATTAGAAAAATATTTACTTTCGGCCGGGTTAACGGTTTTGGTTAAAAACTGTTCGTGGTAATCAAAAATAGCTTCCATAATTAGCGATTCCCTTTCACGAACCTGGTTGGCCATACGCCCGATCAAAACATCATCAAGGACAGACATGGCTGCATCCCTTGTAAAGAAGAAATTATGCAGCGGGCGTAACGAATATCTTTCTTTGCTTAAATATCTTGTTAAGGTATTTTTTTCTTCAATTACACCTTCAATGAGTTGCTTAGATAGCGTTTCGGGCGGTTGTGCCTGTAACTGTTTTATGATAGAACATTTTTCCTCGTTAGCACAAATTTTTTGAAGAAGATTCTCTTTAACCTTTTCGATTTTTAGAATATCTGTTAATAGGTCTTTTACCTGGAATGTTTTTGTAAGTTTATTTAACACTCCAATTAGTTGTGCATATTCTTTTTGTGCAACCGAAAGATTAAGGATATCACTATATAGAGCTCTTTCGGCATTTTTGGGTGTCATGTTTTCTACTTCCTTCCCTGGTGTATGAATTATTACACCTTCCAATTCGCCAATTTCTGAACGAACATTGATATTAATTTTACCAGCCATCTTTGTAATATTTTGTTATTTAGATAATTCCTGAAAAGA
>CAZSIC010000118.1:0-10388 GCA_964606845.1 uncultured Bacteroidales bacterium | reverse complement strand
AACTGATGAACAAGTGGAAAGATTTATAGTTCAAAAAAAGAGGAGAACATCCTCCGTGTACCGTTCAAGTGTAAAGAAGAATATGGATCAGTTTAATATTAGGGTGGATATATCAAATATTATTTATTTTATGATAGACATCATTACTACATTATTTATTTCCACCAGCGGAGTATATAGAGTTATTTTAGTGAAATAAAAGTTAATGTTCTAAACTACTTTTATCAAAGTAAGAGTTTCATATCTAATTGTAATAATTCTTTTAATAATTATAGTAAATAAGCTATTTATTATCCACTTTTTTGGCTTGACCCAAAAAAGTTACAAAAAAAGTCAAGACAAAACGATGCTTCTCCGCTCTCTGCGATAAGTCAACAATTCCAGACAAAGTAAGTAAACTCCTTTGTCGGAATTCTATGACTTATTCCATTCACCCTACCCATGGCTCGCCGTTTTATTCGCTATCGCTCATGAAGATAGACGTTGTCAGGCCAACGCTTAACTTTCAACAACTGAAAAATTCGAATTGCAATTTTTAACAGGTGCGATGGAAAATCCGAAATGAGAGCGGAATTGTTGATAATCGCCATGTGACCACGATTCATTATAAAAGAAACTATACCCTAAATCTTTTTTGAAATGAGTACTATTATTGAAAAAAGGATAGATTATCAAAATTCGTTCATTTCGGTTGATTTTGGTTCTTTTATCAAGAAAAGAACAAATAGTTACATAACTACAAAAATATACACATAAATATATTTATCGCCCACACGAATTACGAACTGACCCAAGAATATCTACATTAAGCGAGTTTGTAAAGGGTTGAAGGCTTTCAGAAAAAAGTAAAACGCTATAAAATCAGGCGCTAAAAATCAAGGATTAGGATACCTGCCTGTCCGCCTTCAACGAATAAAACGGCGA
This sequence comes from uncultured Bacteroidales bacterium, assembly GCA_964606845.1. Lineage (GTDB taxonomy): Bacteria > Bacteroidota > Bacteroidia > Bacteroidales > UBA12077 > UBA12077. The sequence continues at coordinate 9,464 of CAZSIC010000118.1, read as the reverse complement.
GCCATGGGCAGGATGAATGGAATTAACGCATAAGACAAAAACTGAAAAATAAAACCCTTTAGCAGTTTTACTGCCAAAAAGTTTTATTTTCTTTATTGAAATAGACTTGTGTTTATTATTACTTAAATTTCTTTTCAACAAGTATACTTGCAATAAACCATAGCAGCAATGAAAACAGATAAATAAGCATCCCGTAAATGGTTACAATCATAGTTACTCTTATTGCTCCATATACTAATGCAGGGACAATATCTTTACCACCTAGTAATGCTTCTTCAATTGCGGAAAACATGGCAGAAAATCCAATCATCTGACCCAAAACTCCGGTTACTAAGGCAAATAACCCTATAGATTTTCCATAATCAAACATGCGTAATAAATTTTCTTTATCTATTTTCTTAGAAGTGTAACTCCTAATAAAATGATAAATAAACCAGGCAGTCGTAATAACGAATAAGATTGTTAGAGCACCCATAAATTGAGGACCTCCCATAAGAAATAATTCTTTCATAATAATAATTTTTTGATGAATACTTCTGCCAAATTACACGAGATAGTGAAATTCATCAAGGTCAAATCCACTTCTAAGTAAGTTGTTTGTCGACTCTAACTTGTAATTTTAATATCTTTGACGAAATTAGCCCTAAAAAATGGAAAAGAATGAATAAAAAATCAAAAAATCCGTATTATCATATCGCATATTGGCTTTTTGTTATTCTCGTATTAACAGTAGTTTTTGGATTTTCATGGGGAAATAATACTGCGGCATTTTTCTTCGTATGCATGCTCCTTCCAATTGTTTTAGGGACATCCTATTTTTTTAACTATGTACTTGTACCTAAATATTATCTTAAAAAAAGGTATGCAAAGTTTGCATTTTATACCTTTTGCATGGCTGTTATTTCAGTATACCTTGAAATGATCGTTTTAGTTATTTCGTATGTATACCTGGTAAATCTCAGTTATCAGAACCTGAGCCCGAATGCTACTCAGATTGTTCTGTTGGCTGTCATATTGTATTTATTGGTATTTATCGGCTCGTTTTTATTAATGATGAAACAAATAACTGAAAATCGCCAGGTAATTCAACACCTTATAGACGAAAAAGAGAAAATGAAGAAGTCGTTTCTTGAAATCATGTCTAACAGGAAAATTGCAAAAATACCCTATGACGATATTGTTTATATTGAAAGCTTATCGGATTATATCAAGGTTCTCACTGTAAAAGATGAGATTGTCAGTAAGGAGAAAATCAGTAATTTGGCATCCCGGTTGCCGGATATCTTTTTACGCATTCACCGTTCGTTTATCATAAATACCGAGCGCTTAAAAAGTATTTCTTACGACGAAGTTATGGTGGATGACGTGCCCTTAACCATTGGGCGTAGTTATAGAAAAGCAGTTAAAGAATCTTTGAAAAATATGGAATGAATCAAAAAAAACACATTTATTTTCCAGCCCGCTTTTTAGGTTATTTTATTTCTCTATTTGTTAGTCTGGTTGGCTCGTTGTGAAAAAAAAATAAATTGATAAAAGATTATGAGCATAAAACAATTATTATTTCTTGGATTGTTAAGCCCGGTTATTTTTTGGATTACTACAGTTATTTGTGGGTTATTGCTTGAAGATTACAATCATTTCACATGGCTGGTAAGCGAATTAGGGGTATTAGGTGCAAGAACACAGTATATTTTTACAACGGGATTAGTTTTGAGTTCTATATTGAATGTATTTTTTGTTATTGGTGCATATAAACTTTGTAAGATCAAGCAATTGAATGTAATTCCTGTTTTATTTCTTTTGTTTTATTCTTTTCTTGCAGGACCCGCTTTATTTCCAATGCCTCTGAGACTGCATGCTATTGCTGGATTCCCTTTTCCTCTAATAATGTTAGCTCCAATTGTGGGTCTCATTTTTTGGAGAAAGAAAGAACAATTAGTAAAGATAAAAGTAGTAGCTATAATTAGTTTCTTGATAATGATGTTAGGGTTCTTAATTTATTTTCCAAATATCCTGAATGAATATTTTGGTTTAAAACAACGATTCTTATATGCAGGTTGGACTGTGTGGTCAATTTATTTAAGCCATCGGTTTTTACAATTAAGTAGTAAATAAAAATCGACCTGATTTGGCCCTTTCCAAACAAATTTGTTTTAGGTTTTTGTAGCTAAGCTTGTTATGAATGAATCTATTGTGTTAGTTCATATTGTAGGGTAACGTAAAATAAAATACAGAACCTTTGCCAGGCTCGCTTTCTACCCAAATTCTTTCATTGTGTTTATCAATAAATTCTTTACAAAGAATCAAACCTAAACCAGTTCCTTGCTCTTTTTGGGTGCCGGGAGATGAAATACTTTCATCAACCCGAAATAACCTGTCGGTGGCTGATTCTGACAATCCAATACCTGTATCTTTTACTGAAATCTCTACTTTGTCTTGATTAACCTTCGTTTGAATTTTTATAGAACCTCCCTGCTGGGTAAATTTAATGGCATTGGAAATTAAATTTCTTAATACTGTACTTATCATTTCCTTATCAGCATACACCGCTTTTTCTGAAATTAAATCTTTCTCTATTTTTATTGATTTTTGTTCTGCTACTTCCCAAAATAATGACAGCGTTTCATGTATCGTTTTATCTATTTCGAAATGTTCGGGATTGTAATCCATTCTACCCGTTTGCGAAAGTGACCACTCCATTAAATTGGTGAGCAAATCCATTGCTTTTTTCGATGAATTCATAATAACTTTCGAATACTTTACAACCCCTTCGAAGTCTGCTTTATCTGCTTGTTTTACAAGCATATCGCTAAAACCAATAATGGAATTAAAGGGATTTCTTAAATCATGTGCGATGATAGATAAAAACCGGTCTTTTTCAGCATTTAATTTTTGTAATTCCTGATTTTTAAGCTTAATGTTTTCTGTTTTTTTCTTTATCTGTTTGCGAAGCGACCACACCCATAAAAATACAACCGCTAATAATATTGTTGCTACCAGAAAAACAATTCCAATGTTCCTGGCAATTCGCTCATATTTGAAATCATCCCTTTCATAAACTTGCCATTTAGCCTGTATTTCTTCAAGTTTTCCTTTGGCTCGCAGGTCAGCAATACTTTTATTCAAGATGCCCAGCAAACGCGTATTACCTTTTTTTACGGCCATACAATAAATACTGGGAATGATTGGTGGACCCTTCACCTGAATATTTTTGTAATTGTTTTTATCGATCTCACTCATTCCCAGCGAATGCGGGGCTATAACGAAATCAGCCCGGCCCCATTCAATTCCTGCGATTGCTTCGGGTAAAGATTTTGCAACAATATAGTCATGGTAAAGACCCATCGGGATGAGAAATTTATCAATAGAGATATCCTCTTTTAAAACCATTAGCTTGTAATCGTACAAATCTGAAATGTCGTTTAATTGTAGATCTTTCCGAATAAAAATAGAGTAATACTCTGTATGCAGTGGATTGGTAAAATCCAGAAACGCTTCTCTTTCTTCTGAAAAAATAATTCCCGTGATGATATCAGTTTCTCCTGATTGGATGTGGGTTAATGCGCTATCCCATTCACTTAATTGATATTTAAATTCTATACCCGTTTCAGCTGAAACAGCATTCAATATATCGATATCCATCCCTGCAGCCTTCCCTGTTTTATCAATATATGAGAAAGGAGGATAGTCGAAATCTCCACCCACAATATAAGTTTGGGAAAACACTGTATTATATTGAATTAAACTTATGAAAAGGATGAATAGTAAATAAATATTTTTTGCCATTATATAACTGCCTTAACTGCTTGCATGTATAGATATAATATAAAAATCAATACGATTTGAATATTACATAACATGAAGTGCGAATATATTATAATTACATTAGTCAACAAAATATTTTTCTTTTCGTATAGACTAGTCAAAAGTATGATTGTTTAAAATTAGAAATGAAGAAAATAAAAGGCACGGAAAAATATATAAAAGAATAGTCATATGTCGCAGAAGCTTGCCAGTAATAAAAAGAGGAGGAAAAAGAAAACGAATGTCTGAAAAAAAAGCTTCTAGACAGCCTGCCTTTATAGCCAATGTTCAAAGTCTTTAAACAAAAAACAGAATGATTCAAGACAAAACATACGTGTCAATGAATTTTAATAAAATTACGTTGGCTTTTTCAAAAGGGAATGAACGCCTTTTTTTGAAAAAATACTTCTCTGATTCTATTTTTCAATTTAGAATTGCATTTATATTACTTATAATACTTTATGGCGCATTTGGTTACCTCGATACACGAGTAATTCCTGAATATGCAGCTACTTTCCATGCTATCCGCTTTTTATTTGTTATTCCAATACTCTTCATCGTATTTCTTTTATCTTTCACCCGGCTATTTCAAAAAGTCTGGCAAGTATTATTGCTCATCAGTTTTATTGCAAGTGGTTGCGGAATAAGCATTATGACATTGTTGGCACCTGAGAATTATGCATATTATGGCGGAATGATGCTGGTCTTTTTTGCAGGTTACTTTTTTATTAAACTCCGTTTCTTTTTGGCTACAATTGCAGGTTGGTCAATACTCCTTATGTATAATATCGGAGCAATGTATTATACACATATGCCTGAAGAATTACTTATTACTAACAACTTCTTTTTCATCAGTACAAATCTTATCGGAATGTTTGCGGCATACAACATCGAGTATTATACACGTCGCAACTTTATTCTGAGCCGGAAACTTGACAATGAAAAATTCTTATGACCCTTTTGGTTAGCAAGTTTGCAGTTTCACAATCAAATGTTTGCATGAAAGATTTTGATTATCTGGTAAAAAATCCAATCAGACAAAAAACCACATATACAAATAATAAATAGATATGGCGGGAAAGTGACGGGTGAAGTTCTTGCTAAATGTTTGGACAATTTAACACCTATCCGTAAAATTGTCTAAACTTTTAAAATTTAATGTTATGAAACAACCAGCATTAGGAAGAAAACTATCCGAGTTAAGGATAGCAAAAGGCTTTACTCAGGAAGATCTTGTAGAAAAATGCAACATTAGTGTAAGGACTATACAAAGAATTGAAGCCGGAGAGGTTACCCCAAGAAGCTATACCATTAAAACAATTTTAGCCGCACTGGACTATGACTTAAGTAAAATATCTGATGACAAAAACAACATCTTTGATACATTCACTGAATGGATTAAACGGTTTCTGTTAATCGAAATGGATGTGGATAAATCATCCGAATTTTTAATCAAGCAGCTTAACATTGCCTGGTTACTTGGAATCTTCTATTTTATGATTGGATTTTTTGAAGGTGCAGCAGACCATTTCTTATATACAGAAGGTCGGATGATATTCAACAGCGGTTTTTATATTGCTGTTAAGTTGATTTCATTAATCACCTTTGTATTTTTCCAGCGCGGATTTATTATGATAGGAGGCTTGTTTAAAAATTATTTGCTTAAAATCATGTCCTCTATCCTGATTATTGCCATAGTACTGCTAAATAGTTATGATATCATTTCCATATTTTATGACTCAGTGGAGGCTGAATTTATAGCGGGAGCATCAGCCATTACATTTGGAATTATTGGAATTATTTATGGAGTTTCACTATTTAGATTAGCAAAATCCCTAGGCAGAGTATCGAAATATGCCGGACTATTAGAAATAATTGCCGGATGTTTTTTATTAACATTAATTCTGGCCTTTATCGGACTAATCATCTATATTCCGGCAACACTTTTAGAAATCATTATTATTTTTAAAGTAATTGAAATCATAAAGGCAAAACAAACAGAAAATAATGTTGCTTAATACCATTCATTGGAGCTTTTTTCAGTTTATGGATAAAATTGTATACATTCGTGTTGGTTTTGCTACAGACAGGTAATTTGAAATAAAACAGCAACCCATACTTATTTATTAGCTAAACCGTTATAGCCTATAAAAAAACAGATGAAGCATATTTTTATTACCGGAGCGACAGGGAATATTGGATTTGAGACCATTAAATTTCTCCTGAAATCTGATACATCCAACAAAATTATTGCAGGTGTCCGCAATATTGATAAAGCCAAAAAAGTGTTTAAAGATTACCCCAAACTTAATTATGTGCATTTTGACTTTGAAAATACAGAAACCTTTGAGCCTGCCATCGAAAATATTGATACGGTTTTCTTGCTAAGGCCGCCACATATTTCGGATATAGACCAATATTTCAGGCCTTTAATCACCAAGCTTAAAGAAAATAATGTAAAAGAAATTATTTTCCTATCGGTCCAGGGAGCAGAAAAAAGCAATGTGATTCCGCATCATAAAATCGAAAAGTTAATCAAGGAATATGAGTTGAGTTATATTTTCCTCAGGCCAGGATATTTTATGCAAAACCTTACAACCACGCTGCTGGAAGACATTAAAACGAAAAGAAAAATTATTTTACCCTCTGGCCGTGCTAAATTTAACTGGATAGATATAGAAAATATTGGTGAAGTATGTGCAATACTCCTCGATCGTTTTTCTGATTTTAAAAATCAAGCCATTGAAATTACCGGATATGAAAATGAAGATTTCTACAAAGTAGTTGAGTTAATGAATACCCAAATAAAAGATCCAATTGATTTTCAAAGTGTTAACCCTTTAAGATTTTACAGGATTAAAAAAAGGTCGGGAATGGCTAAAGGGATGATCATTGTAATGCTTTTACTCCACTTTATTCCAAGATTTCAGAAAGAACCGCGTATTTCTGACTTTTACGAGAAGTTAACCGGTAAAAAACCGACAAATCTGATGAAGTTCATAAAACGTGAGAAAAACAAATTTGAATAAAATAAAATAAAATATTTATACACACAACTAACCAATAAAAAAGAAAATGATTAAAAATAAAGTAATAACTGCTTGTATATTAACATGCTTAAGCCTTTCGCTTTATTCTCAGGACGAAGGTTCAACAAGAGATAAAGCTGTTCGCATTTACTTTGATTGTAATTACTGCGATACCGATTACATTAAAAATGAGTTGACTTTTGTGAACTACGTTAGAGACAGAAAAGATGCACAAGTACATATACTAACCACCTCAGAGTATACCGGAGCAGGCGGAGAGAAGCAAACTTTTTATTTTATTGGACAACAAGAATATCTAGGGCAATCCGATACGCTTAACTTTTACCTGAAAGCAGATGCAACGGACGATGAACGAAGGAAAAAGCAAGTCAACTTACTAAAGCTTGGCTTAGTTCGGTACGTAGCCAAAACTCCTTATGCCGAGAAACTATCGATCCAATTCGAAGAAGGCGATGAAGACGAAGTTGTTGCAGATAAATGGAATAGTTGGTTTTTTGAGATTAATGGAAGTGCCTACTTTAATGGTGAGCAATCTTATAAGTACCTTAACAGCTGGTCGTCAATCAGTGCCCAAAGGATAACCGAAGATCTAAAAGTTGAGTTAAGGATTAACTATAACTATAACCAGAACACCTATGCACTTGGAGATACAACGATTATTAGCACTAACAACAATAAAAGTTTTAATCACCTTTTAGTAAAAAGTATTAACGATCACTGGTCATTCGGTTATAAAATTGACTTAGGGTCATCGCTATTCCAAAATTTCGATTTTGCCGCAATGGGTTACCCGGCAATTGAGTACAACATCTATCCTTATTCAGAATTGAACCGTAAGCAGTTAAGAATACTTTATGGCGCCGGACCAAGGTTTTTCAACTACATCGATTCTACAATCTATAACAAAGAGGAAGAATTACTCTTTGGACAAATGCTCGGCGTTGCATTAGAGTTTAAAGAAGAATGGGGTTCAATATCCTCATCTATACAGGGTAGCAACTACTTTCACGACCTTAACTTAAAACGGCTCGAAATGCATAATATGATAAAACTTAGGATTTACAAGGGCTTATCATTAAGCCTGCATGGTGGAGCATCGTTAATACACGATCAGATCAACCTTCCCAAAGGAGATGTATCCAGTGAAGATGTCTTATTAAGGAGGAAGCAGTTAGAATCACAATACTTTTACTGGGGTAGCATTGGATTAAGTTATTCCTTTGGGTCAATATATAATAATGTGGTAAATCCGAGATTTGGAGATTAGCTAATCATATGATCATCAATAACAAACTGGATAAATCGTTTGGCCCTGCAGGTACCTCGGCAGGCATATTTTTGTTTATTGCCGGAATAGGCATAACTTTTTTCTATTCACCTTTTGGAATAATTCTTATTCTGATTGGAGCTTTTGTAGGATTCTCAAATTCAAGTACACGCATAGATTTTGACCGGCGAAGGCTTAAATTTTCGAACAATCTGTTTGGTTTGATTCCAACCGGACAATGGTTAAATGTTACAGAGGATATGAAAATGGGAATAAAAAGATCTAATCAATCGTGGCGGGCCTACAGCAGAGGTAACCGAGCACTTGATACATCAATTAAAGATTACAGGATTATGCTTTTGGATAAAAACGGAAAGGAGATTATGCCCATTAAAAAATATCCTGATCTTGAATCTGCTAAGGTATATTTAGGGGAAATGAGCCAGCAATTGGGTTTAAAAACTTAAAAAACTACTCTTGTTCTTCGATCCCTACATCGGTTAATTGAACTTTTTTGTAATCGGCCGAAGGAGTAAATTCTGATGTATCCAAATTTTTTCTTTCAAGGTTGGTAACCTCGCTAATAGACTCGTAACCTCCGTGGTAGCTAATCGATTTTAGAGGGAATCCTAATTTTGCAAATTCAATATATTTGTCATCATTTTGATAATAAGCACCGGTTCCGGCCTGGCTTATAAAATCGCCAAAAATGGAATAAAATTTATGGATATCAAATTCTTTATGTGCTCGATTTGATTCGGACAACCAGGCTTCTTCTTTTAATTGCTTGTTCACTTTTACCTCATATTTAACCGCCTGGTATCCTGCAACTCTTTCTTTTTCATTAGTTCTTTTAATTTCAAGTCGATATTCATCGGGTTCTTCGCCGGCAAATTTAGAGGGATCATCAATACTTTCCATCATTCCCTGGTACATATCCCTAATCATTCGTTTTTGGCCTTCGGGTGCATTTTTTAGTTGTTTTTCCATGGCGGCCTGCATGGCTTTTTTTATGTCGGTTTTATAATCAGCAATGGTACCTTGCCAATATACCTCTTTTACCGGATTCATCAATATAATGGTTTCATTATTCAAGTCGAAAACAGTAATGATATCATCCTGGGCTATTTTCATCACATTATCCTGCAGGTAAACAGTTTCAATTAATGCTGACTGAGCACCTTCATCGGAATCGTAGCTGCGTTGAGTAATTATCCATCCTGCCAAAGATTGTAGGTTAATCAACAACGAAAATATAATTGTAAAAATGATTTTTTGATTTTTCATTTCGTAAAAACATTTTGTCTTTATACATCTAAAAACATACCAAACTGTCCCGCCTT
>CAZSIC010000117.1:0-10438 GCA_964606845.1 uncultured Bacteroidales bacterium | reverse complement strand
TGAAGCATTGCTTTTTTCATTTTCTCGAAATTAATTTTGTAAGTTCCGGATTTATTATTTCTGGTAAAAGCACCTTTCTCTTGAAAATAATAAAACCTAATCATGTTAGCAACACCCTGATCGTTAGAAATCCCAAAACGAACCGAACGAAAAACATCGGCCATATAGGTTACATAATTATCCATAAGATCAGATTCGGGCAATTCACCCATTTCATGAAGTTTAGTAAGAAAAAATAAACTCAATATATCATTTTTACATTCTTCTATAACATTAAACTGTTCTTTTAAACCATCACGGACAGTCCCTTCGTGGGTTACCATATGTTTTAAGCCAAGAGCACTGCCAACTTCGTAAAACATAGTATTTTGGAAAAACGCGTCGAATTTAACATGCTTTTGTTGATCTTTATCCATAAGTAATTCAGATATAGGTTTCAAAATTTTTTCAAATTTAGCTTTCATCACATTTTTAAATTGCAATTTACGGCTCCCTACTTCTAATTGAACTCTACCATCGCGAGGCAAAGTAATTGCAATTTTTTTACTTCCTGCATTCCAGTTACCCGAACTATAAACAACATCATATACCATAATATCGGAAAGCCCTCCTGGTATTTCGGTTTTATATCTGTCATCAACAGGCAGGTTTCTTTGCAGATACGGAACTAATAATGAGTATTTCTCTAGTTCTTTACTGGATTTAACATCCCTAACTAACACCATGGACTGATAAGAAGCCTTGGAATAATAAAGCCTGTCATCCATATCCTCAATTGGCCCGGCTACAAAATCAACAATGTTGTCTTTCATTTTCATCCATGCCAGGTTACTTTCGTAATATTCGTCTGTAATGAGTGCATCGGCTCTTTTGTTAAGGTAGTTTTTAAAACCTTCGGAATTAGCCAAAGAAGCAGCCTCTCTCATTAACTTGGCTATTTTTTCTAACTTGCTTTTATAAGCTTTATGATAAGGAACTGTCTGAAGGCCACCAACTTCATTTCTGCGTAAAAGGGTGTATGAGTCAAACTTTTCAAGATCATCAAAGGCGTCAAACTCCTGGTAGGTCATATCATGCGGATAAAAGTTTGCACCATCCGGTTTAGCGCCTACGTCATCAATAAAAGGCTTCATTCCGTTAAGCCTGTCCCAAGGGCCATAATTGATATAAAAATATTTTTTTACTTTATCGTTGGATATTGACTTTAAAAACTTTTCCTTTTCACCACAGGTTTGAATCCAGTAAAGTTCATCAATAATTTGGGCAGCTTCAAAGAGCAATGGAAGCATTGATTCCTGGTTTTCACTTAAAACATTCAAATCAGTTTTCAATTTTACATCGGCATAATTTGCCAGTAACTTGTCTGTTTTTGTCTCCTTTTGGGTTTGCTGTTTTTCGGTTTTATCCTTACAAGTAGTAAAAAATAAGGGTAACGATAACAAGCATAAAATAGCAATTTTTTTATACATAATCGTGGGTTTTTAGGTTAAAAATATGTTGACTTAAAATAGTCTCAGGCGATAGAGATAAATCTTCAATTAAAAGTACAAATAAAATTAACGTAAGTCAAACAGTTTTAACAAAAACACAACCCCCAATTGATAAAAAACTATCAATCATCAAACTATAGCATTAAAACATAGCGGAAATAAATTCATCAATCGAAATGAAATGAAAATATTTATTAAAATCTATAGTATTCAATCGATTTCGAATTGCTGTTTCCTGATGCCTTGTATTTTGAAGTTTTTGCTCAACATCAGTGATATCTTTCTCGCCAAAAAAATCTCCAAAAACCTTTATATCAGTAATTATACCTTTTTCCACATTCATGTGAATTTCTAAATTACCTCCATTGGTTCTGATCAGTTTCTCAAAATTATATTTTGGCGAGTAACCAAAATTCCAATCCCATGTTTTATATTTTTCTTCAGCTAATTGGTTTATTTGCTTTATATCTTCTTCGGAGTATTCATATAAAACAGCATCTTTTTCAGATTTTACCATAAAATCAAAAATTTTATCATGAAACTCTATAACAGACATTTTTTCGGGCAAATGTTCGCTAATATTTGTTACACGGCTTCGCACCGATTTAACTCCTTTATCCTGATATTTAAGCGGATTCACTTTCAGCGCTTTGGACAAATCACCCATTATTGATGAAAACAATAAAGTTCCATGGTGTAGCACCCTTCGCTTAAAAATATGTTCTGCATTACCTGATATCTTGCGGCCATTAATCATAATATCATTACGCCCTTCAAATTTTGCGTCCACACGCAGTTGTTGCAATACATCAATAACTGGCTGTGTATATCTTTTAAAATCAACCAAATTACCTTTGGCACCTGCATTTTTTATAAAGGTAAAATTAAGATTTCCCAAATCATGAAATACAGCTCCACCACCAGAAAGCCTTCTTACAACATCAATATTATTTTCTTTTACATAATCGATATTTATTTCTGCCAGTGTATTTTGATGTTTACCAACAATTATGGATGGTCTGTTCCGCCATAACATAAAACAGTTCTCTCTAAAATTTTTAAGCACATATTCTTCGGCTGCAAGATTAAAATAAGGATTTGTTTCCGGGTTTTTTATACAAAGCATGATTATTCTGATTAATGATAAAATTTAAAATAGATAACAATCCTTGATTAAATATGTTTTTCTATTTTTTTAGAAGAGAATTGATAAAAATAAAAAACCAAAACACCAATTGTGGCGCCTAATATTGCACCACCAATAACGTCTAACGGATAATGAACTCCTAAATATATCCGGCTATATGATACCACTACTGCCCACAAAACAATAAAAACAGAGAAATACTTTTGCTCAAATAATTTTTTAAGAAAAAAAGCTACAGCAAATGTATTGGCTGCATGGGATGAAACGAACCCATATTGACCTCCACATTTATTATTTACCAAATGAACAATATCTTGCAGCTCTGGGTTATGGCAGGGACGCAGCCGCTGAAAAACCTCTTTAAAAGCATGCACAGAAATCTGATCGGCCAATGTTACAACCAAAGAGATAAACAGCAATGTAATAATTGCCTTCCATTTTTGTTTAAAGATGATATATCCAACAATAATTATATACAAGGGTAGCCAAAACAGTTTTCCTGAAAACCACCACATTATCTGGTCCCAAAATGGAGCGTTTAATCCATTTAAGAAAATAAACAGTTGTGTATCCCAGGTTGTTAAGGTTTCTAATATACTACTCATCTGAATGAAGTTGTTTCCAAATCATATCTTTTAATTCATGGATTCCTTTTTGTGCCACCGACGAAATAAAGATATAGGGAATTTGCGGTAAATCCTTTTTCATTTCCTGTATCAGCTCATCGTCGATCATATCTGATTTTGTAATGGACAACAATCTTTTTTTATCCAATAATTCAGGATTATATTTTTCAATTTCAGAAATAAGGGTTTTATATTCGGCATGAATATCATCACTATCGCAAGGGACCATAAAAAGGAGCATGGCATTTCGCTCAATATGTCGCAGAAATCGATGCCCAAGGCCTTTCCCTTCGTGAGCACCTTCAATTATTCCTGGTATATCGGCCATAACAAACGATTGCATATCGCGGTATTTTACTATTCCCAGGTTTGGCACAAGCGTTGTAAACGGATAATCAGCAATTTTCGGCTTGGCTGCCGACACAACTGAAAGTAACGTGGATTTACCTGCATTTGGAAATCCAACCAACCCTACATCGGCCAATATCTTTAATTCCAAAACAAACCATCCTTCTTTCCCATCCTCGCCCGGCTGGGCATATCTTGGTGTTTGATTGGTTGATGATTTAAAATGGGTATTTCCCAAACCTCCTCGACCACCTTCGAGTAATATTTGTACTTGCTGATTTTCAGTAATTTCAGCGATCAACTCATCCGTTTCTGCATCTTTAGCAATGGTTCCTAAAGGAACTTCTACCATAACATCTTTTCCGTCTGCTCCTGTCCGCTGAGCACTTCCACCGGCTTGTCCGCTTGTTGCAAAAATATGTTTTTGATATTTTAAATGTAACAGTGTCCATAATTGGGCATTTCCTTTAAGAATAATATGTCCGCCACGGCCACCATCTCCTCCATCAGGGCCACCTTTAGCCACAAACTTTTCGCGGTGTAAATGTGGAGATCCTGCCCCCCCTTTACCCGAACGAAAAAATATTTTTACATAATCAACAAAATTAGAACCTGCCATTTATTGATACCTTTCAATGATTGAACAAATTTTATCAAAGATAACATCAATTTCTCCAATTCCACAAACCGATTCGCTTTTTCCCTTTGATTTGTAATAATCTTTCAAAATGCTGGTATTGGCATGATAAATAGTTATCCTTTTTTTTATAATATCTAAACTGTGATCATCAGGCCTTCCGGAATTATTATATCTTTGGGTTAAACGCCCGATGACTTCTTTTTCATTGGTTTCAAGCGAAATCATTACATTTACTTTTGCTTCCATTACTGATAAAATTTTTTCAAGCTCATTTGCCTGGTTTATTGTCCGCGGAAAACCATCGAAAATAAAACCTTTAGCTTGTGGAAACTTTCTTAATTCCTGTTTAATAATCTTAACAGCCATTTCATCCGGAACATAATACCCTTTATCAATATGTTTTTGTGCCTCAACACCTAATGGAGTTTTTTTTGCAATTGCTTTGCGCAATATTTCTCCGGTAGAAATATGGTTTAAACCGTATTTTGCAATGATCCTCTTTGATTGCGTACCTTTCCCTGCCCCTGGTGGGCCAAATAAAACAATATTTAACATAGAAAGATTAGCTTTTTAAGGTATAAATATCCGGCAGGTTTCTTCCCAGTCCATCATAATCCAGGCCATACCCTATAATAAAATCATTAGGAATTTCAATTCCTACATAATCAATGGCAATATCTTTATTATAAGCTTCGGGTTTAAAAAGAAGTGTGGTAATTTTAACACTGGAAGCTCCAAATTTATTTAGTTCTTTTACAATTTCTTCTAATGTAATACCGGTATCAACAATATCTTCAAGAACAATAACATCCCGTCCACTTATTTTTTCGTTGATTCCAATTAGCTGTTTGACACTCCCTGTTGTTGAGGTTCCCTTATAAGAAGATAGTTTTAAAAAAGATATTTCACAATCAAAATTAATTTGTTTTAATAAGTCGGCAGTAAACATAAAAGACCCGTTTAGTACGCTTATAAAAAGGGGAATCTGTTTATCCTTATAATCCTGATTTAACATATTTGCAATTTCAGTAACTGTATGCTGAACTTTTTCTGATGAAATAGAAACTTCGAAAGTTTTGTCTTTTAGTTGAACCTGCTTCATTTTTAACCTTATTCTTTTTTCCGATCATGCTTGCTGCATGAACATTTTTATTATAATAATCGTTTATTTCTTACCTTTGTAATCGCTAAAATATTCTGCAAAAATACAAATTAAAGTGATAACTATAATTTTAATACATTTTAAAAATTTAATATTGTTATGAAAGCAAAAGTAAGTATCATCATGGGCAGTACCTCTGACCTGCCAGTAATGGAAAAAGCAGCAAAAATTTTGAATGATTTTAAAATTCCTTTCGAGATAAATGCTTTATCGGCCCATCGAACACCCGAAGAAGTAGAACAATTTGCCAAAGGAGCAAAAGATCGTGGAATAGAAGTAATTATTGCAGGTGCCGGGATGGCAGCTCATTTGCCCGGCGTTATAGCTGCAATGACAACCCTTCCGGTAATTGGAGTACCCATAAATGCCTCGTTAGACGGCATGGATTCTTTATTAGCCATTGTTCAAATGCCTCCCGGAATACCCGTTGCTACCGTAGGAATTAACGGAGCGCAAAACGCAGGCATTTTAGCTGCACAAATACTTGCTGCCGGCGACGAGAAACTTAAAGATGTTTTGGTGGAATATAAAAACAATCTAAAAACAAAGATTGTGAAAGCCAACGAAGAGCTATCGAAAATAAAATTCGAATATAAAACCAATTAAATCCACTCTTTTTAATGATTTGATAGACGTTAAAAATTTAAAATCCGAAGGGTTGAACCTTCGGATTTTTTACTTTTTATCAATGACAATTTAAACACAAAAATATTTAAATAGCTATTATTCATTAATAACCAACTAATTATCCGTTAATATCATCTTAGACTATTCCCAAAACTCACTCTGAAATTCATCCATATTTTCCTGGATAATATTTTCCAGCTCATTGAGTTCCTCAATTTCACGATGCGTTGCAAAATCGAGATGAACCTTTTCGCGCAAACTTTGAATTCTTTCAAAAGCCTGGCTCGGAGTTGCTTCCAATAATTTTAAATTTTCCATACTATATTGTTTTTATATAGAGCTAAAATGAAGAATAAATCTTAAGTAATTGTTTTATTTCTGTTAAGTTTAATATTAGTAAGCTAAAAGATATCAACAATAAAATGAACAATTTCAAATAAAAAATTATAATTGTATCTTCATAGTCTGTTTTAGAATAAAATATCAATTCCATGATACTAAATCATTACATAAAGATTAGATTTATTTTTATTATATGCTTATTCTTTTGGCCGTTTCAATCGAATTCACAAAATCTAAAAATTGAAGCAGGAAAATCAGCAGCAATGAGCAATACATCTATTGTTATGACTGATATTTGGTCTGTTTACCATAACCAGGCCGGACTGGGTTATTTAGATGATATTTCTGTAGGTGTTTTCCATCAATCGGGCTTTATAAAAGAACAAAACACACAAGGGGTAGGTTTTGCATTTCCAACAAAAACAGGAACCATAGCTGCATCTTATTCTTATTTCGGCTTTTCGCAATATAATGAGATGCAGGCAGGCCTTGCATTTGGCCGTTCATTTACCCGGTATTTTGCTGCTGGCCTGCAAATTAATTATTTCAGCACACGAATTGCCGATAACTATGGTTCAACCAATACTGTTAACTTCGAAGTGGGCATCCTTTCACAACCCATAGAAAATCTTTTTATCGGAGCACATGTATATAATCCTTCAAGAAGTAAAATAAGTGACGAAACCATCCCTACTATTTTTAAACTAGGTGCTGGATATTTATTTTCAGATAAAGTTTTTTTTGGCCTTGAAACCGAAAAAGACCTAAAACACGATGCTATTTTCAAAGCCGGTCTAAACTATCAATTAATAAATTATGTGTCGCTGCAGGCAGGTGTTTCTACAAATCCTACCAGGTACTCGTTTGGAGTTGGTTTCCATTATATCAACATTAATGCTCATGTAGGTTTTTTAAAACATCAAACACTTGGATTTACACCTTCATTTACAATGAGTTATGGTTTTTAAATCAAATAACTTTTTAAATATTGTTTTATTTTTAATTCTTCTGTTAATTAGCAGCAGTTCAACGTTTGCTCAAACCGAATCTTATACTAAACAAACCCTGGAAGACCTGATTGAAGAAATAGCCGAATCAACAGATGAAGAACTTGATTATACAACACTTTACGATGATTTAAACTACTATCTTTACAATCCTTTAAATTTAAATACAGCAACACAGGAAGAACTTGAAAAACTTCAAATCTTAAATGATTTTCAAATAAAAAGCCTTCAAGATTATATTGCCAGAAACGGAGAAATGGTTTCCATCTATGAATTACAGCTGGTACACGGGTTTTCTTTTGATGATATTGATATGATTTTACCTTTTATAACGGTTTCTGAAGAAATTACCGAACGTAAAATCTCATTCAAAAATGTCCTAAAATACGGAACTAATCAGATTTTTATTCGAGGCCAGGATGTTTTAGAAGAACAGGTTGGTTATAGTGCCATTTCAGATTCGGCCATGGCAGCTAGTCCTAACTCAAGATATTTAGGAAATTCTTACAGAATTTACACTCGCTATAAATTTCACTACAAAAATAAGGTATATTTTGGTTTTACAGCAGAGAAAGATCCAGGCGAAGAATTTTTTAAAGGCAGCAATAAAAATGGATTTGATTACTATTCTGCCCACCTACAGTTAAACAATATTGGAGTTTTTAAAACAATAACACTGGGAGACTTTGAAGCAAAATACGGCCAGGGCTTGTTGCTGTGGTCAGATTTTGGCATGGGAAAATCTCCCTATGTATTAAACATTAGAAAAAGGGCACAAGGCTTAAGAAAATACTCATCTACAAACGAAAATGTATTTATGCGTGGTGCCGGTACTACCATTGCTATTAAAAACTTTGATATTTCAGCCTTTTTTTCCTATAAAAATATTGATGCCAATATTCAGGATAGCATTGATAATGAGATTGCTACCGTAACATCATTTCAAAACTCAGGAATTCATGGAACACCGTCTCAACTGGAAGATAAAAACGTAATTTCAGAAAATATCGCAGGAGGAAATATTGCGTATAATCACAAAAGTTTTAAATTAGGAGTTACTGGTGTATACTATAAATATGGAGCTACCTTAATAAAAGATACAACACCCGAAAATCAATTTAATTATCGAGGAAATGAAAATGCTAACATCAGCCTTGATTACCAGTTCAGTATCCGGAATTTTTATTTTTTTGGCGAAGAAGCAATAAGCCAAAATGGAGGAAAGGCTTTCTTAAACAGCATGCTTATCAATTTGGCTCCACAAATTTCAATGTCGATTTTACACAGGCATTATGACAAAAATTACCAGGCAAACTACAGTAATGCTTTTGGCGAAAGCAGTAATGTGCGAAATGAATCAGGATTATATTTAGGGCTGGAAGTTCACCCGATAAAACACTGGAAAATAACATCTTACTTCGACACATACCGATTTCTATGGTTAAGGACAGGGGTAGATGCTCCCTCACAAGGCAATGAATGGTTTTTACAAACTGATTATAATCCAAACCGGGATTTTAGCATTTACCTTAGAGTTAAAAATGAAGTTAAACAAAAGGATGAAAATGCAGAAACAGGAATCGACCAGTTGATAGAAGAGAAACTCTTAAAAACACGACTCCACCTAACATATCAAATAAACAAACAGCTTGCGATTAAAAACAGGATTGAAACTACAAAATATCAAGAAGGCACTAATCGTGCAGAATATGGGTATATGGTTTACCAGGATATTTTTTATGATTTGAAAAAAATTCCGTTATCATTAAATACGCGTTTTGCTGTTTTCGACACCGAATCATATAACACAAGGGTTTATGCTTACGAAAGTGATGTTTTATATGCATTCTCAATACCAGCATATTATTCCAAAGGCACCCGTTTTTATTTTAACATGAAATACACTATTTCCGGAATTGTTGACTTATGGATTAAGTATTCGCAAACATACTATGCTGATAGAGATGTAATTTCATCAGGATTAAATCAAATCAATGGAAACACAAAATCGGAAATAAAAGCTCAATTACGTATTAAATTCTAAATTTCATACTTGTTTCTTACTTTCATATCCTTAATGTTCAGTTGTAAAGAGGTAATGCCTCTAAAGCAATTTTCATCCACGCAGTAGCAGATATCAAAAAAGTCTCCAGAATGTATATAGTCATAAAGATTAGACTGTTGAAAAGCGATGGCAGCAAAATTCTTAAATGGATCATCTTCCTGAATAATCGATAGTTTAAGGTGCTCTTTACTTATGCCAACAATCCTTCCTTCACCATTGTCGGCTACATCGCGGGTTACAAAAACCGGAGCCATATTTTCAGGGCCAAATGGTTGAAACTGCTTTAAAATGCGATAAAACTTGGGAGTAATATCACTAAGTTTTAGTTCAGCATCTATTTCTACCTGAGGGACAAGCTGTTCTTCCAAAATTCTTTCGCTTACTACTTTTTCAAAGCGATTGCGAAACTCATCGATTTTATCAATTTGCATTGTTAAACCGGCAGCATACATATGCCCTCCGAAATTTTCCAACAAATCGCTACAAGCTTCGATAGCCTGGTAAATATCAAACCCTACGACAGACCTGGCTGAACCGGTAGCCAACCCATTTGATGATGTTAAAATAACCGTTGGCCTGTAATAAGTTTCAATTAATCGCGAGGCTACAATACCTACAACCCCTTTATGCCATTCGGAATGATATAATACTGTTGTTCTCCTTTCGCCCATTTCCTGCTCTTTGGCTAGCATCCTCAAGGCTTCCTGTGTAATATGCCGATCAATATTTTTCCGGGCATCATTAAAATAATTTACACTGTTGGCTGCTGTTTTCGCTTTTGCCGAATTATTTGACAATAATAACTCAACCGCTTTATCAGCTGACTCCATTCTACCGGCAGCATTAATGCGCGGACCAATTTTAAAAACAATATCATCAATATTGATCGTCTTTCCGGATAAACCCGAAAGTTTTATTATTGATTTTAACCCCTGCCTTGGTTTTTCGTTTAGCTGTATTAATCCAAAGTGTGCCAAAATTCGG
>CAZSIC010000116.1:0-10604 GCA_964606845.1 uncultured Bacteroidales bacterium | reverse complement strand
GGGCGTTGAAGTACATGTTTCTACGCAATTAAATATAAGCAACATAGAAAGCCTGCGCTTTTATGCACAGTTTGCTGATGTGGTTGTATTAGCCAGAGAACTGAACCTCGGCCAGGTATCAGAAATTTCACAAATCATAAAAAAAGAAAATATTACAGGCCCGTCGGGTAATCTTGTAAAAATTGAATTATTTGTACATGGGGCTTTATGCATGGCCATATCAGGGAAATGCTATTTAAGTTTACACGAAAAAAATTATTCGGCAAACCGCGGAGCTTGTCTGCAAACCTGCCGAAAAGCTTATACTGTAACAGAAAAAGAGTCGGGCAACGAGCTGGAAATTGATAACGAATACATTATGTCGCCCAAAGATTTAAGCACCATAAAATTCTTAAACAAAGTGCTTGATGCAGGCGTTACGGTGTTAAAAATTGAAGGGCGTGCGCGCCCTCCCGAGTATGTTAAAACAGTTGCCAAATGTTATAACGAAGCCATTGAAGCCTATTTAGACGGAAGTTTTAACCCGGCAAAAATTAAAAACTGGGAAGAACGCTTATCAACTGTTTTTAACCGTGGGTTTTGGGATGGCTACTACCTGGGACAAAGGCTTGGAGAATGGAGCCACAAATATGGTTCCCGGGCTACCAAACGCAAAATTTACATAGGAAAAGGTACCAACTACTTTTCAAAAATAAAAGTGGCAGAGTTTCTTATCGAAACCAATGATCTTTCAGTGGGTGACGAGATTTTAATTACCGGGCCTACTACCGGAATTGTGCAAACTACTGTAAAAGAAATAAGAGTTGACCACAAAAATACAGAAACAGCTGTTAAAGGCGAAAAGTGTTCAGTTCCTGTTGATCAACTCATTAGAAGATCGGATAAATTATTCAAGATTGTTGATGCAAAATTGGTAAAGCAGCAATAATTAGTACACTCCTTAAAAGCTAATACAGATATAAAAATTTTTAAGTGTGAATCATATTACTGGTAAAAATTGGGTATGTTCGTTATTTTTCCCCTGAAATTTTTTTTGATAATTAAAAAAATATTTAACTTGCAATTGAAATTAAAACCTTATTGAGCGTAATTTTATACTTCAAAATACAGAAATATAGGTAAAATCCTTCAAAAATATCTTTATCATTTTAATCAAATTATATTATTGTTAAATTTTAACTAACATTCGTGTATAAATGAAATCAAACAAAAATTTTCAGAAATCGAAGAAGAACAAATCATTTGAAAATGAGCGAGAAATGAAAGTTAAAAAAGTTAATGGTTCCAAAAAGAAAAAATATTTCAAAAAAGAAATATTTGATGAGATAGAAGAATTTGAGGACCTTGACCTATTCGGTAAAAATGATGATTTTCTCGACTATGAAGAGGATGATGACTAAGTGAAATAAGTTATTTGCTTATTTTTTTGATAAAACAAAAGGGCTGTCCAAAAAGTATTAAAAACTTGTAAATTGATTATTATTTTACTTCGTGAAACTTTGTGTAACAATGTTTTGTAATTAAACCACAAACCTGCCAGCCGGCAGGCTGGGTCACTCAAAGGAATCACAAAATACCACAAATACTTTTTAGACAGCTTCTTTTTATTTCCATTAATCGTTCCAGCGGACAATCTTTCCTCCAATGGATGTTTTAAAAACTTCTTGTTTTGCTTCTCCGTAAACGGTTAGTGTTGCGCCGGTATTTACTTTGGCATCGATATTTTTACTGGCAAAAACATCAGCATTTCCTCCGGTATTCATTTTTATAAAAACTTCGTTACACTCAAATTTTGCAGCAGATAAAATACCTCCGGTGTTTACAAATGACTCTTGCAGTTTTGATTTTCCTGTAATGTCAACGTGTCCTCCCTGATATGATTTTAATTCAACTGCATTTAACTCGGCATCCAACTTTACTCTTCCGCCACTGGTTGCAGTAACAATTATTTTATCGCCTTTAATTTTATTTTTTACAGTAATTTCAGCGGCAGCATTAGATGATATTTCTCTTAGTTCATCATAATTTAAGTATACATTAACCGTAACATCATCAAAAAGATTTGATTTCATTTTAATTTTTAACAACTTATCTTTTACTTCGGTAACCACTTCGGAAGGGTTCACCTCTTTTGAGTCAATTTTTACAGTTCCCACATCACCTTTCGTTAAAAACACCTGGATATTACCAAATACCTCTATTTTATCAAAAGATTCAATAGTTCGTTCGGCTGTTTTTTGCGCATTTCCGGCAAATATCGAAAATGTAAAAAATATTACTGTCAAAATCCTTGTTTTCATAGTTTTATTGATTTATTGATTATCTTTATTGATTATCTGCAATATATCGGTTAGCTATATGCGCCGTGCGGGTTTTCAAAGCACTTTCCTGTCAAGTTGCAGGAATTTTTATTTGAAAAATCACCGCTCGAATACGCTGCATCCTCAGCATGGCATATGATAGCATGTTAGTCACATTATTTCTCTCATTATTAATCAAATAGGGTTTTTTGTGATTGTATTGATTTATTTTTATGTGCAAATTTTAATGGTTTCCCTTTTACTGTCAAAATATCCTCTCTGCTTTTTAAAAATTTAGAAACTTTACGTGAACTCCAATCAATTTTTAAGGTATCAACAATCTTCTTGGCAGGGAAAACACCTGTTTTTAAAAATTCAATTATCTTTTCTTCTGTATTATTCGAGTCTGGCTCAGAAACTATTGATTTTGTCTCCTCTTTAATTTCATAAGTTGTCAGATTTCCTGTAATGTCAACAGCTTGTCCACCTTTAGAAATAAGGATATTATTTGCATTTTTTTCTTTCGGATTTGGTTTTCTAACATATATCATTCTTTCTTTTCTTAATCCATCCATTACACCTGACCAAGTTCCACCTTTTTCACTTGATTCGGCTACAAAAATCTCAGATGCAAGACCATAGATTATTGGATTACGTGCCATAGCAAGTTGAACACTCCAAGGTGCTTTAGGATAAAAAGTGCTTAAAACCATAACATTCCCTTCAATAATTTGCTTGTAATACTTTTTAAAACCTGATTTGAAAGTCGCTATCCCTTGAGGAAGTACAATTATGCTTTGTCCATTATATTTAAGCGCTGAATCAAGAGCTTGTTTATCTACACCTTTGGCAAATCCACTAACAACAACTTTATAAGCATTTGAAGCATTTTTTGCAACATTATCGGTAAATTCTAATGAGTTATCATTTGCTTTACGAGACCCTACAATTGCAATTGATTTTTCTTTCATTAACTGAAGGTTACCTTTTATATAGATGACTGGCGGCGCATATGTTCTACCCAAATTTTTTTTTAATGTTGGAGAATAATCCTTGGAAGTAATTGGGAGAATATTATAACCCTGTTCCAAAAGGTCTTCAACCATGAAAGCATAATTTGATAACTCTTTTTTTGCATTCGCAAAAAGTTCTACTTCTGTTTTATTTAGTTCAAATTCTTTTTCCCAGACGGAATGCTCAATTTCAAAAAAGTCAACTATTGATTTACCTTGTTCAAAAAGCTTTACAATTATTTCATTTTTCTTTTTGGTTCGAATCTTAGGAACATGTGCCAAAGCCAACCAATATGTTAATTCTTTACTCATAATCAACTATTTAAATATCTCCACCTATGGTTCTTGCAATAACCAATGGCGCAATTTTTGTAGCCCCAAAATTAGTTAAAACATTTCCTATTTCCTTAATTGTTGCCCCACTATCTAATATATCATCAAAAAGAATCACCGATTTTCCCGCTATTTCAATTGGTTCAGAATAACTAAATTTTTTAGCTACATTGTCTTTTTTCAGGTAACCATTTTTGAAAACTTTTTGAGGTTGAGTTTCTCCAGTTTTAATCAACCTGTGTGAAATTGGTACCTTTAAAACTTGTGATAACTTTTGTGCAAAGTTTTTCACTAAATCTCCTGATTCCGTTTGTGGAACATAAACAATGAAATCAAATTTTTCTTGTCCATATTTTTTCCTAAATGCTTTTAATGTAAGTCTAAGAAGAAAATCAGGAAAATCTCCACCATTTTCGTATTTGCTTCTATGTAATGCCGCTCCAACACTTGAAACACCATAATAACTTGAAGCAATCCCATTTACTATATTTGAATTTTTGCTTTCAACAATTAATTCAGGAAAATATGATTCTCGAAATTCCTGTAGTTTTTGTTTTGTTAAATTTTGTGGATTTACAATTAAAGGTACAAGATTAGTATTATCACAGTTTTGATAATAAGTATGTGAATTATCCCCCAAATAATCACATAAAAACTTCATCCGTGATGTTTTTATGTTGACGTATTCTAGCATTGCATCTAATTTTCTCAATTTCTGTTTCCTTAGTTCGTCAAAAGCTTTAGTATTGAGTTCGGGTGCATTGAATTGATATTCGTATTTCTTTGAGCGACCATAAATGACTTCTTTAATTATACCTTGCTCAATCAAATCTGCTTTTATAACTCTTACTTGTGTTTGTTTCAAGTTTGTGGCTTTCATTATTTGTCGTTCGCCTAATTGCTCTTGTTTAAGCACGTTAATTACTTTGCTGTAATTTTTTATGCTAGGGCGACCACCGTCAATAAAAGCTTTTGGTAATTTAAAATCCTCTTCAATTCCGTTTTCGTCTTTAGCTAAATTGTAAAATAATATTAATTTGGTTGGCTTTCCATCCCGACCAGCTCTACCGATTTCTTGATAGTAATGAATTGGTGAAGCTGGGATTTGAGTGTGAATAATAAAACGAATGTCAGATTTGTCAATCCCCATACCAAGTGCATTTGTGGAAATAACAGCTTTCCATTTATTTCTCATTAGTCCATTTTCGATGTCTTTTCTTGAAAATGAATCAAGTCCAGCATTATATTCAGTTGTGTCAACACCTAAAAATTCAAACCACCTTGAGTAAATTTCTGTATTAACTCTTGTTCCAGTATAAATTATGCCATTTCCTTCCAATCCTGTTAGATTCTCAGCCAACCACAAAAACTTTTCATCTTCCGAAGTAACTCTAATTGCGTACAATCGAAAATTTTCTCGGATTAATTCTCCTCTAATAGTTTGAATGTTACCTGATATTTGTCTTTCAATATCGTCTTGTACTCGTTTTGTTGCTGTTGCTGTAGTTGCCAGTACCGGCAATTTTTTTGGCAATAACTTGACAAGGTTTATGATTCTTCTAAATGCTGGTCTGAAATCATGCCCCCAAACTGAAATCGTATGTGCTTCATCAATAACAATCATTGATAAATTCATTTTCCGTGTAGCTTCAATCCATTCTTGGTTTTCTTGTCTTTCAGGAGCTATATACAATATTTTCAATTTCCCATTTAATGCATCCTGAATTGTTTGTGAGTTTTCTTCTGGTGTCTGTTCAGAATTAATGAATTTTGCTTTTATCCCTTTCTCATTTAGTCCCTTTACTTGGTCTCTCATTAGAGCGATTAAAGGAGAAAAAATCACAGTCAGTCCTTGAAATTGTGTTGCAGGAAATTGAAAACATAGTGATTTCCCGAATCCAGTTTTTTCAATTAGTAAAACTCTTTTTCCTTGAAATAATAAATCAATAGTTTCCCATTGTTCATCATAAAAATGGTCAAATCTAAAGGTGTTTTTTAATCTAATTTCAGCTTCTTGCCTATTCAAGGTTTCTGTTCTTTAATATTGTGGCTAACTATTTAATAAATAAAGGGACAAAAATAAACCTGCCCCTCTATTAAACTTTTAGACAATGAAATTTATTATAAAATCTTACTAATATTTTCGGTAACAATATGTCCGTCGAACAGCTGAATAATTCGGTGTGCATATTCGGCATCCGATGGCGAGTGTGTAACCATAACAATGGTTGTACCTTCTTTGTTTAATTCAGTAAGCAATTTCATAACTTCTTCGCCGTTTGCCGAATCGAGATTACCCGTAGGCTCATCGGCTAGTATTAGCTTCGGATTGGCTACCACTGCTCTTGCTATGGCAACTCTTTGTTGCTGCCCGCCGGAAAGTTGTTGCGGAAAGTGCTTTCGCCGGTGCGCAATTTTCATTCTATCCAAAACAGCCTCTACTTTTTCTTTTCGCTCTTTGGCAGATACTTTTAGATAAAGCAATGGAAGTTCAACGTTTTCATATACCGTAAGTTCATCAATCAAATTAAAGCTCTGAAAAACAAATCCAATATTTGATTTTCGCAATTCGGTGCGTTGTCTCTCTTTAAATCTTGAAACCTCAATATCATCAAACCAAAGCTCACCGCTTGACGGATTGTCAAGAAGCCCAATAATATTTAACAAAGTAGATTTTCCGCAACCAGACGGGCCCATAACGGCAACAAATTCACCCTTTTTTACTTCCAGATCAACCTTATTTAATGCCGTTGTTTCAATTTCATCAGTCCTGAATATTTTTTCAAGATGTTTTGTTTTTATCATAACCATTTCTCCTTTATTTTTTTATAATCTTAATTACCTACTTGACGATTCGTTTTTTAATCTGATACAAGTTATAAAATATTTATTTTTTATTCTAATATTTAAAAAATTTTAACATCTGTTATAACCAATTTAACAACTTAAAGACGCATGTAAAAAACCTATGTTGCATTAAATTATTCGTATCGTAAAGTTTCTGCAGGATTCTTAAATGCTGCTTTCAGCGCCTGATAAATCAAAACCAACAGAGACACGAGCATGGTTAAAACAGGAATTACTATAAACATTACATAATGAATATCTACCCTGTACGAGAAATCCTGCAACCAGTTATTCATTACCCAGTATGCAATGGGCCATGCTATGATGGTTGCAATTACGATTAACTTTAAAATATCTTTACAAATAATTACTACAATATTAAGCGATGTAGAACCAAATGTTTTTCTTACACCAATCTCTTTTTTCCGCTGTTCGGTAATAAATGAGATTAAACCCAGCAGTCCGAAAAATGCAATCACAACTGATAATAATGAAAAAATTACAAAAATACTGTTGGTTCGTTTTTCGGCTTTGTATAAATCTTCAATATGATCATCGAAAAAGAAATACTCGAAAGGATATTGCGAAGTAAAGCTTTCCCAAATATTCTTAATAGCAGTTACTGTGTTACTGGTATTTTCGGGCGTTAATTTAACACAAACCACGCCTTCCCAGTTTCCGGGCAACAAGGTAAAAGCAGCAGGCTCTATAGCTGTATGCAGCGATTTAAAATGAAAATCTTTTACCACACCAATAACTTTTAGCGTTTCAAATTGGTTTTCTCCAGATGGCAACAATAAATTTTTCCCTACCGGATCTTCAAATCCTAATGATTTAACTGCCGATTCGTTAATGACAATGGCATTGGAATCGGTTGGAAAATCTTTGGAAAAAAAGCGCCCTTTCAGCATTTCAAACCCAAAAGTTTTTTCATAATCAAAACTTACGCGAGCCTGATTTAATAAATAAGTATTGCCCGGTTCGCCTTCTTTAAAAAAGGCGTTGTTGGAAAAATTAACTCCCGGATAATTACTGGCATTGGTTATATCAACAACCCCGGGAAGTTTTTTCACCTCCGATTTAAAGGATTCCAGCTGATTTCTTAAACCGTCGGACCGGCGAATCATTAAAACATGATCTTTTTCAAATCCAAGGTCTTTGTTGAGCATGTAATTTAACTGATCGGACACCGTATAGGTGGATAGTAGAATAAAAATAGAAACCACAAACTGCACAACTACAAGCGAAGATCTTAGCATCCCGCTTTTAGCTCCAAGTTTTAACTTGCCTTTTAATACCGCAACCGGCCTGAAGGATGCAAGGAAAAAGGCGGGATAACTTCCGGCCATAAAACTTACCATTAAGATTAATAAAAATAACGCCGGTAAAATATACCATGCCCCAAAATAATCAATATCCAAGGCAGTTTGGGTAATATTATTCAGGTAGGGCATTGCAACTTCTAAAGCAACAATGGACAGTGCCAGCGAGATTAGTGTAATTAAAAACGATTCGGTTAAAAATTGCACAACCAGCTGTTTTTTCATAGCGCCCATAACCTTTCTTACACCCACCTCTTTGGCACGGTTAGCAGCCCTGGCTGTGGCCAGATTTGTAAAATTTATGCTGGCAATAATTAAAATAAAAATAGCCACAGAGATGAAGATATAAACATACAATATGTTTCCGTTGGCTTCTATTTCGTATTGTAAATCAGAACGTAAATGAATATCGGTAAGTGGTTGTATAAAATAACCAAATGAATTTCCCGACGCTTCGAACTCTTGCAGGTTAACACCTAAAGCCTGTTCTATTTGCGGGCCCACATATTTTTCGACCATATTTTGCATTTTATCTTCAAATGCATTGGGATCAGTACCTTCACTTAATAATATGTAAGTATAATAATTGTGGGATATCCAGAAGGTATTTTGGCTACTGCGCAAAGTTGACATAGACCCCAGCAAATCAAAAGTAAAATGAGAATTTTCCGGAATATCCTGGACTACTCCGGTAACTTGATATAAAACCGTATCATTCTCCACTTTTATGGTTTTGCCCAGCGGGTCTTCATTGCCAAAATATTTTTTTGCTGTTGATTCTGTAAACACAATGCTTCGAGGTTCGGTTAGCGCAGTTTTAGGATCGCCTTTAAGCAGCTTAAACGAAAAAACATCAAAAAATGTAGAATCGGCAAAAATAAAATTCCGTTCGTTAAATTTTTTATCATCATAAGTCATTAACCAGTCGCCTGAAGCAGTAATTCTGCAAGCGCTAACCATTTCGGGATAATCGTTACGCATGGCTTCGGCCATGGGAGCGGCAGTAATGGCCTGGTTAATTTCGCTATTCATGAGCATGCCTCTTACACCCACGCGATAAATACGGTCGTGGTTTTCGTGCATTTTATCGTAGCTGAGCTCAAAACTTACAAATAAAAAAATATAGATAACGGCAGCAAGCCCAATGGTTAAGCCCAATATGTTGATTAACGAATACGACCAGTTTTTAGTCAGATTACGGAAAGCTGTAAGAAAAAAGTTTTTAATCATTTTATACGAATTAATGTTTATTTTTTAAGGTATGACGCTTAAGATACGAAAAAGTTACCATATCATTTCCTGTTTAGAGACGAATAATCAATGGAGTTGCTGCACAAAAAAAATATTATTATCTTAGATGTAATTTTGAGTAAAATATGTTTTTTGATTAACCGGCTAATTAACAGGTTTTTGCGATTACCCGGGTTTTTAATTAGCCTCGCCAAATGGGACTGACGGGGCGGAAGCCTGGAAAAAATCTAACAAATCAATAAAAACCCAAAATATGCATACCATTATAATTGAAAAGGCATTACACAGGGGCCAACGCAGGATTAAGGTAATTTTTAAATATAACAAAGATATTATTAAAAAATTAAGAGAAATTGAGGGTACGCGATGGAGCCGCACCATGAAGTGCTGGCATATTCCGTTTACAAAAGATTATAAAGAAATCCTGATCAAAAAATTTAAAGACACTGCTAAAATTGTTGAAAAAGAACGTTTTAAAAAGAAGGAACATAAAAAGCATGATTTTGAGCCTGTGCCCGAACATATACAAAAAGCAATCAATACATTTTATGTTTACCTTAAAAATTCGAGATACAGCCCAAGTACCATAAAAACATATACCCAAAATATTTTAAAATTTCTAATATTTTTTGCAGAAAAGCCCATTTACTCAATCAATAATGAAGATATCCAGAATTACAACTACGAAATGATGATTTTGAAAAACAAATCGCACAATGCGCAAAATCAGTTTATTAGTGCTTTAAAGTTGTTTTTAACTATCCTGACACATACATCCATAAATTTTGATGAAATTGAGCGGGCCAAAAGATCGAGGAAGTTGCCCGAGGTTTTTTCTAAAAGAGAGGTAGAAAAAATTATTGGAATCAATACGAACCAAAAACACCGGACATTGCTTTTACTAACTTACGGCTGTGGATTACGCAGAAATGAAGTTTGCAGTTTAAAAATTAATGATGTTGATTCGGAACGAAAAGTATTGCATATCCGCTGTGGCAAAGGAGCCAAACACCGTATTGTGCCGTTATCGGACAAACTGATTGATAAGTTACGATCGTATTTTAAAACTTATAAGCCTAAAAAGTATTTGTTTGAAACCAGCCCGGGAAATTCGTACCCTGGAGAAACGGCTTATAAAGTTTTTAGACGGTCGCTCGAGAAATCGGGAATTAAGAAGAAAGTAGGAATCCATTCGTTGCGCCACAGTTATGCTACGCATTTACTGGAAAGTGGCACGGATTTACGCTACATCCAGGAGCTTTTGGGGCATAAAAGTTCGAAAACTACTGAAATTTATACACATGTAAGCACCCAGGATTTAAGTAATATTGGCAATCCATCGGACGATTTGGATATTTAAAACAAGTATTTTGTTAAAACAAATTAAAAAATATTACATTTATGCTTATAAAGCGGACTAAATTTGTCTACATATCATTCCAAAAATGGAATATTACAAGTACAAATAATCCGCGTATAAACAAGTTGAACAAAACCGCCTTTAGGCGGTAATTCCTTGATATTTATTACCTTTCCGT
>CAZSIC010000115.1:0-10631 GCA_964606845.1 uncultured Bacteroidales bacterium | reverse complement strand
AAGGTGTTCAGCGAACCCTCATGTTTTATTCATATCCTTGTTGTGTAAAACAGTGTATGAGGGTTTCATAGGTATAATTTATATGGTGTTTTTAAAATTTATTCAAAAGCACTTTTTTTATTGACCAATTTTTATGTCGTAGCGCTCACAATCAGAGGCTTTTTCAATGCATCTGAATCATTCATTACGGAATAAAATACATTAACTTCTATTCTATTACATCGATGACAGGTAAATAAGCAACATTTATCAAGAATGTTTTATAAAACAATTATTCACTTTTAAAATTTTCTTCCATGATTTTAACAGATAGTGGTAATGGACCTGTACGCAATACATTGACAAGGTTTTGAGCTTCATCTTCAGTAAATTGACCGGTAATTGAGATTTGCCCTTCTTTAATTTTTGACATCACACGTGGATATGAATAAACATAACCGTCGAGTGTGATAGCAATGCTCCTCCCTATATTATTTGCTGTAAGCCGATGCCAAATTTTGGCACCGTCCTTATTCATTGATAAGTGTATTTCGATATTATCATTTTGATTACGCTTCCATGTTGCATCTGTAATGAACAAACCATCGAGCGCTGCAGAACCATCTCTGCCTGTTACCTTTATTGCCAGAAGCGGCATCATGGTTTTATCCTTAGGGTAAGGTTTATAAGTCCAGTAAAACCTTAAATCCTGAGGTAATATTTCCTTAACACTTTTATTGTTTAATATATAATTTACGGTTGATGTATCCGGGATAGCAGTATAACCCACAACAGGTCCCTGTATTAGCTGCCCATTCGTATTTACAGCAGGATACAAAAAGGCAAACAGGGGATATTTTTTGAAAACATCCCTGGATTCCTCATCCCTTTCATCAACTTTCATTTCAATGGCAGACTCAATTTTTTCATCATCGGGCAAATTAGCATTGACTTTCTCAATGTAACTAAATATTTCGCTTACCTCGTAAGTTTCCCAAACCTCCAATTTTGCCCTTGCTTCTATTAAATGTTTAACTCGATGGATATTTTCAACTGCCGGTAACTCAATTCGAATATTCTCTGAATTTCCAATCCTTTGAATGTTTTGATGACGGATTCCATAACGGTCAATGCGTACGCGTAAAATATTTATTGAATGGTCAATTTCATCGTCAATTTCGTGTTTCAGTGCGCTTAACACTTCTTCATTGGTAGAATTATAGCTGATGCGGTCGCGCAGCTGGTAAGTGTTAAAAATTGGTGCAAGGCTTGCATTGGGATCAACCTCACTAAAAGCTGTGCCGAAAATTGTAATGTAATCCTCACTGCTGACACGCTGCATTTCATTAGCCACTTTAAGAGCCTCCCGGAAATTTTTATCTTTGCTATTACTTGATAGAGACAAAAGTAATTCGTCTGCTGAAATTTTTACCACAAAGCTGTTTTCCAGTTCCTTTTTACATGAAAAGGTAAAGATTGCAAAAATAAATGCCACTACAACGCATGCTGAAATTGCTTTTTTGTTTCTCATAATTCACACGAATATATTTTGGTTAAACTACTGAATATTTGAATGTTACATTTTTCTATTTGTCTTTAATGGTATTTGTTGCCTCACAAGATTGTTTATTTTTTAAGGTGTTCAGCGAACCCTTATGTTTTATTCATATCCTTGTTGTGTAAAACAGTGCATGAGGGTTTCATCTGTTAAATAATTATACTTAGGCTATTTTATATATTGATCTGGATTATAAAGTTGATTTTACATTAATCTCAAAACTAAAGATACACAAAAAATTATATTCTTCGTAATTTTCTGTATTTCAATTTGTGACTATTCCCTTTTTTCAAACCCTTATAAAAATTTTCAAGTCTGTAAGATAAATTGTATTCCTTATTTTTCTTGCTCTGGCCATATAAAATTAAAATACATCAATGTCAATATCTTCCTAATCTTTAGTTTATACCATATCATCAAATGAATTAGCAAGGTCATTAAGTCGCTAAAGCGTTTTAATACTTCTTTTTTTTTGCAATTTGTCGCACATGAGTTTTTATCTCATTACAAGAAAATTAATCGAAGATTGATGGGTTTAAGAAGTATTCCAATGTAAATTCTTTTAGAAAAAAGTAATTTACTAATTGGCCTTTTAACTGCAGTCCTCGAAAAATCGATATCAAAAGATGCTCTATTCTTCCAAAGAGTAATTAATTACAATTGGCTTCAACATCTCTTACTTCAGACTGAGTCTCGACAATGTTGTCTAGAATCATGTTTCCGCGAATTGTTACTTCAACGTAATCAGAGCCAATCTCTGTAATAATTCCTGAGAAGTTCGTCATTTCAAGTTGCGTTGCAATTTCATTCCCCGAGAGTGAACCCGGAGTTTGGGAAATATTACCTCTAAGTCTTATTCTTTTTACATAAGCAACCTTTACATCGGAATAGGTTTGGTATGCATCAAATACAAGAACTGCAGTACCCGGAAGTACTGTTACCGTTCTGTTTGAAAAGAAGGTGTGGGTTTCTGACACAGACTCCTCTGTAGAAGTAGTTGTTGTTGAACTTGCTTTAGTTTCAACTTCTAGTCCTGCTGAAACGCTAGCTGTAGTTTCCACGCCATTCCCCAAGAGTTCAGCTGAAACCGTAGTACTTACTGTAACCTCAACACTTCTTGTTTCTCTACTACTTAAACCAATACTCTCGGAGAATGAACTGGTATATATAGTAGTAACTTCACGCTCAATACCTACTTGTTGCTCTAAAGTACCTGCACCACAATTTCGAAGGGTGCTATTAAAACCAAATGAAGTCTCAGCTGCGGGCAAAATGGGTTGAAAATATTCTGCATCTAACATGGTTGACTCCCAATCAATATCTAAAGCTACAATTCTAAAATATTGTATCGTGCCTGTACCGTTTATACCCCAATTGATTTGGCCATCGTTATCAATACGACGTAATGGCTCATCATTTTCTGATCTTCTAATTGTATATAAGCCATTTCCTTCGTCTTTCTTAATTAAAAACTTGAAATCAGCATCCAGATCATCAGGGCTATATTCATCCCAATTAAAAGTGCCCGATTGCGCAAGTTCTCTTGTCTCTTGGCCTATTCTGATATAATGATTTGTCTCAGCTGAATAAAAAGCAAATAGATTGTCTTCGCCATCGAATTTATGTATTAAAAATTGCTGGTGTGTATTTTCTTGATCAAATAACGATCCATACTCCTTTAACCTTATTGCTGAACTCCCGGCACTCGAAGGCTTAAGGGCAATATTACTGTCATATTCGCCATCGGCATTAACCGGTTGTATATAATAGTGCAAATCTTCAGTAAAATATAAATCCTGTACTTGATATTCTAATTCACTTGCATCTATATTAATTTGATTACCACCTTCTTTAAATGATTTTTTGTTGTAGCTTTCAGAGGTAATTTGATTACCTGAGCTATCACGTATTTCTATTTCCAATCCAATACCATCTCTAAGTTCTGCCTCAGCATTTTCGGATAAATCCACGACAGGAATCTTAAGTTGTGCAATATTGGTAAAAGAATGCACATCTAACTCTTGGTCATAATTGCCCTCCGAAGCGTCCGTGCTAAGAATAACAGTTGTAGGATTGTAGCCCTTTTTTACCAGGTCTCTAACATTGATAATTAAGCCTAAATCACCTTTATAAGCATCCAGATCATCACTGGTGATACCATTTAAAGTTTCTGGTTCGTCAATAACCGGATCCGGAGTATCTTTACTACACCCTAGTGCTATTAACAGAATAGAAAATAGCATTACCCATTTTAATTTTTTACAATTTTTTTTCATAATCAGATAGTTTTTTAATTTATTGAATAGAACTCGCATGATGTTTTTAGTTTCGCTAAGCTCGTTTAATTCGTGTTTATATTTGATGAATCATGTCCGTTTTCTTAATATGTTTTTTCAAAAAAAACGAAAACCATTGTCCGTGCAATTAATAATAATGTCAAATTTAACTTTTTTTTTAAATTCGTTAGCTTTTCTATTGACTTATATTTTGGTTTGAAAGATTTCTAATACGCAAAGTTTACGTGAAAGTCGAATGGCAACAGATTCTATTTTATATTTAGTTTTACGATTTCTACAAAATATACAGCCCACGTAGGAGGTCTTTCGAATTTTATATGTGTATTCAATAAAGCTGGTATTTTCTTTTGTCTGTAAATTGATTTTGTCATGCCAATTTTGGCTAAATTTGAAGCTGTATAAAAAGTTAGTTTCACGCAAAAGTCGCAACAGAATATGCAAAGAATGCAAAATATAAAGCGCATTAGATTAGTGCTTGGCTAACCTTTTCCAAAGGTTAAAACGTTGGAAAAGGTTAATGCATAAAGAAGTTAAACGATATCTGCAAAAAACAACATCATTCATTCAACAAATTAATCGTGTGGCAGGCAACAACTCCGGCCGTTTCGGTTCGTAGCCGGCTAACCCCCAAACTAATTTCTGTAAATTGATTATGTAACGCCTGATCAATCTCTGCCGGGCTAAAATCACCTTCAGGGCCAATTAAAATTGTCACATCACGGCCAACGGTATATCTGTTTTTTAATAATGATTTTTGATGATCCTCGCAATGAGCGATAAATTTATCTCCCGAAAAAGGCATATTTACAAAATCAGCAAAATTAACCAGTTCATTTATTTTGGGCTTATATGCCTTAATAGATTGTTTCATGGCCGAAATTAGAACTTTTTCCAGCCGCTCGGGTTTTATCACTTTACGTTCCGAATGTTCACAAATAATCGGTGTAATCTCATCAATCCCAATTTCGGTGGTTTTTTCCAGGAACCACTCCAGCCGGTCGTTGTTTTTGGTAGGAGCAATGGCAATATGCAGGTAATGATTCCTTTTTTCATATGCTTGCTGCGTCTCAACAATTTCAACTTTGCATTTTTTATGATTCGAATCAACGATTTTTGCTGTGTAAAATCCACCTTTTCCATCAATAAGATGCACAATATCGTTTGTATTTAGGCGCAAAACTTTTATGCAATGTCTCGATTCCTGCTCGTCGAGCGTATAAAATGTATCGTTTATGCCGGGTGTATAAAATAAATGCATGTATATTTGTTAAATGATTAGTACAAATTTAAACATTGAAAATTAATTTGTTGATGAAAAAGATAGGTTTATTATCCGATACCCACGGATTTATTGATGATAAAATGATCAATTTTTTTAGTTCTTGCGATGAAATATGGCACGCCGGCGATATTGGTAACCTGGCTGTAGCCGATAAATTAAGCCAAAACAAACCTTTAAAAGGTGTGTACGGAAATATCGACGGGCAGGAGGTAAGGATTACTTATCCTAAAATTCAGAAATTTCGGTGCGAACAAGTAAATGTTTTCATGATACATATTGGTGGATATCCCGGAAAGTACGAAAAAGAAGTAAAAACAATTATTCAGAATACCAATGTAGACCTGTTTATTTCCGGGCATTCGCATATCTTAAAAGTGATGTATGATAAACAAAACGAATTACTACATATCAATCCCGGAGCAGCCGGTAAGTCAGGATTACACAAACATCAAACCGCCGTTCGCTTTATTATCGATAATAAAGAAATCAAAGATTTAGAAGTATTCGAAAAGAAAAGATAGACGTCTAATTCTTTAATTGCGGATCGCCGGCATCCTTGCCGGTTAAAGGTTAATTTTAATATTTATCATTTATCATAAAAATATCGCCTGGAATTCGGTAACCTTTATTTTGGTTTAACTTTTCCAAAGTTTTGAACTTTGGAAAAGTTAAATTAAAAAAAACTTAGTGTCTTTGCGCCTTTGCAAGAAATAATTGAAAACAGAAGCATCCAGCGACAGGATACAATGTAAAATCACACACCAATAAATCATCTTGTCTGTCGAAACTTTAACGTAGGTAGACTTACTATTTTACTAATCCCTTAGCGTCTTCGAGCCTTAGCGGTAAAAAAAATTATTGTTTAATATTTTTCAAAATCGGATGATATTCGCCCCTCAATCCCACAGGTGTTGCATTACGAATCTGGAAAACCGTTTCAATGGATTTCTTCGTTTCTTCCAATCCAAAACCTTTTCCTTCTAAAATTTTCTGGTATGTTTGGGTATGCAAATCGGTAAAGCCGCCACTAAACTCAATCTCCTCGTTTTCAATCGTTATCGACCGGTAAGTACGTTGCCCTTTTTGTTGTATTTCTTTAGGTAAGTCCTGGTAATCAACACTTAAAAACCAGCGTACATTGGCTTTTTTCAGTTTTAAATATCCTGCAGCCTTTTTATGATCCGAAACATGGACAATATTTTCTTTTACATCACCAAAAATCCAGGTAAGCATATCATAAAAATGAACACCAATATTGGTTGCTACGCCTCCAGATTTTTCCAAATCGCCTTTCCACGAAATAAAGTACCAGTTTCCGCGAGAAGTGATATAGGTTAAATCAATATCATACATTTTATCTTTAGGTGCTTTTTCTATTTTTTGTTTTAATTCAATGATAGCCGGATGCAACCGTAGTTGCAAAATATTATTTACTTTTTTCCCGGTTTCTTTTTCTATCTCTTGCAAAGCATCAATGTTCCATGGATTTAAAACCACGGGCTTTTCGCAAATAGCTTCAGCTCCCTGGCGCAAAGCAAAACGGATATGCGAGTCGTGTAAGTAGTTGGGTGTACAAATACTTACGTAGTCAATTTTTTCACCTTTGCGTTTTAATTTATCTATATGGCGGTCAAAGCGTTCGTACTCGGTAAAAAAATCCGAATTGGGAAAATAGCTGTCAATTTTACCAACACAATCGAATTTATCCAACGAGGCTACCAGTGTATTTCCTGTATCTTTTATCGCACGTAAGTGCCGCTCGGCAATATATCCGGCAACACCAATCATTGCAAATTTTTTATTGTTTTTAATCATTTGAATATTTTATTTAGTCGATTTTATAAAAATCTTTATACCAGGCAATGAATTTTTTTACACCCACACGAATATCGGTGTCAGGTTTATAGTTAAAATCATTGATTAACCCCGACACATCGGCCCATGTTTTTTCCACATCGCCGGGTTGAATTGGCATTAAGTTTTTTTCAGCTTTTATTCCCAGTTCATCTTCTATAGCTTCGATAAAATCCATCAATTTTACCGGCGCATTATTTCCAATATTATAAATTTTATACGGAGCAACCGATTCAGACGGCAAGTCGATACTGTTTTTTGCTCTGGGAGGATTTTTCAGCACCTTAATAATCCCGTTTACAATATCATTAATATAAGTAAAATCGCGCTGCATGTTGCCATGATTATAAACATCAATGGGTTTACCTCCAACAATGGCTTTGGTGAAAAGAAAAAGAGCCATATCAGGCCGACCCCATGGCCCGTAAACCGTAAAAAAACGTAATCCTGTAGTAGGGATTTTAAATAAATAGCTGTAAGTATGTGCCATCAGCTCATTCGATTTTTTGCTGGCAGCATATAAACTTATGGGGTGATCCACATTATCGTTTACCGAAAAAGGCATTTTCTCGTTTAATCCGTAAACACTCGAGCTGCTGGCATAAACCAAATGTTTAATATTATTATGCCTGCAGGCTTCTAAAATATTGGTAAATCCAATAATATTACTGTCAATATAGGCATGAGGGTTTTGTAAACTGTACCTAACACCGGCCTGTGCTGCCAAATTTATTACTGCATCAAAATTTTCCTGCTCAAATAAGCGGTAAATATTTTCTTTATCCTCGAGGTTTAGCTCAATAAATTGATAGTGATTAGATTTTTGCGAAGCAACTTTTTGATTGTACTTAATTTGTTCTTTCTTTATTCCTGCTTCGTTTAATCGTCCATATTTTAGGTTTATATCATAATAATCGTTTATATTATCTAATCCAACTATGGTGTAACCATCATTTAATAAGGCATTCGTTAAATGGAAACCAATAAAACCAGCTGTTCCGGTTATCAATATTTTTTTCACGAGAATATATTTTAGTTAAACAATTGTTTATTTTATTGTTTTTGATTTTACTTTTTTTACAAACTCGTTTTCTAATTGATATTTTTCGTTACTTTCTGGGCAGTAAGCAATCCCTTTTTCATCAAAATGCAAACGATGGCCATATTCACTCATCCACCCAATTTGTTTGGCCGGATTACCAACAACCAGGGCATAGGGTTTTACATCATTAACTACCACAGCACCAGCACCAATAAAAGCATATTCGCCAATATCATGGCCGCAAACAATGGTTGCATTGGCTCCAATGGAAGCCCCTTTTTTAACGGTTGTTTTTTCATACTGTTCGCGCCGAATAACAGCACTTCTGGGATTGGTGATGTTGGTAAAAACCATCGATGGGCCCAAAAAAACTTCATCTTCGCAAATTACACCGGTATAAATCGAAACATTGTTTTGTACCTTCACTTTGTTTCCTAGAACAACTTCGGGCGATACTACCACATTTTGACCGATATTACAGTTTTCTCCAATGATGCTGTTTTTCATAATATGCGAAAAATGCCATATTTTGGTTCCCTCACCAATTTGGCATCCTTCGTCGATAACAGCTGTTTCGTGTGCAAAGTAGTTCATGGTCTTTAAACTATTATTTTTATTTTTTATATAATGTTGCGCAATAATTTTTGGTTGATTCAATTATATTAAATAGTTTGGGCGTAAAGCGAAAGGTTTCATTAAACAAATTCTTAATATCTTCCATAATATATTCATGTGTAATTTCATTCCTTAAATCTTTTATTTGCCTTATTTCATCAACATTTTCAAACAATCCTCTTTTATGGGAGCGATTAATAACATCAATCATCGTCCCTTCATTTACTAACTCAACAGAGTCAATGCTTCTAAAAACTTTATGAATTAAAATATCAACCACCCGGGCATAACGGCTTGTTAAGGTTTCGAAAATATCAAATTCATCAGCATTATATTCTTTTTTGATTCCAATTTTAGAACATTTTGTATATGATCTTTTTAACCATGAAAGTGCTTCATCTAAAATTTTAATATTTTCTTTTAAATTTTTAATATAATCGTGTTGTCTTTTCATGATATCTTCTGTCTGATATTACAATAAAACTGCATTTTCGAGTGCAATACGCACAAATGGTTTACTCTCATCTTTGGCTATTAAAAGGTCGATTTTTTGCTCTCCGATTTTTTCGTACAACCGTGATTTGATTTTTAATTTATCGCTAAAACTAAGTATTTGGCTAAAAATCAATAAATCAATGTCGCCTCCACGTTTAAGATCATCAACTCTCGATCCGTAAAGCCATATTTTTGCTTTTGAATCAAATGATTGAATAGTTTCTTTTATAGCTTTTATTTCATCAGGACTTAAACGCATTAAATCATGAATTTTAGTATTTTAACTTTTTAAAAAATCATTAATCGAAGATACAATAAAATCTTGTTCTTTGGTTGTTATTTCGGTATGAATTGGTAGGGATAATACTGTTTTGGATAATTTTTCTGTAACAGGAAAGCTTTCGTTCCGGTTATGCTCCTTGTAAGCTTTTTGCTGGTGGAGTGGGACAGGGTAGTAGATCATCGTTGGGATACCTTTTTCTTTAAGGTATTTTTGTAATTGATCCCGGTCAACCGAATCGCTCAGTACAATCGTATATTGATGATAAACATGCGATGATTTAGGCGATATTGCCGGAATTTTTATTGGGAAAATATTTTGCAGCTTTTCATCATAATATTTTGCAGCTTTTTGCCTGGCTTGTGAATAATCATTCAGATATTTCAGTTTTACATCCAAAATTGCCGCCTGGAGGGTGTCGAGCCTTGAGTTGCATCCAATAATATCATGGTGGTATTTTACGGATTGGCCATGATTGGCAATCATTCTGCACTTTTCGGCCAGCTCTTTATCTTTAACAAACAAGGCTCCGCCATCGCCATAAGCTCCCAGATTTTTCGATGGAAAAAAGGAGGTGGTTCCGATATGTCCAATGGTTCCGGCAAACACCTCTTTGCCGTCCGAAAAAGTATATTTTGCTCCAATGGCTTGTGCCGTATCTTCAACCACATAAAGGTTGTGCTTTTGTGCTATTTGCATCAGCGGATCCATATCGGTACATTGCCCGTATAGATGAACAGGAACAATAGCCTTTGTTTTGCTGGTTATTTTATCTTCAATTTGAGAAATATCAATGGTGAAATAATCCGGATCAACATCCACAAAAACAGGTGTTAATTTAAGCAGGGCAATAACTTCTGCAGTAGCTACGTAAGTATGAACCGGTAAAATTACTTCATCGCCAGGCTGTAAGCCTAAAGCCATTAATGCAATTTGTAAAGCGTCGGTTCCGTTGGCGCAGGGAATAACATGAGTGCCTCCTAAATATTCCGACAGGTGGCTGGCAAATTCTTTTACCTTCGGTCCATTGATAAATGCCGTAGTATTTATTACTTTTTGGATTTCTGTATTAATCTCTTCGCTAATTTTATCGTACTGACCTTTAAGGTCAACCATTCGAATATTCATGGTAAATATTTTTAGTAAAACTAAACGATTTGTACCCAACAAAAAAGCTCCAATTAAAAATCAGAGCTTATATTGTTAACTATTGTTTTTATTTGGCATAA
>CAZSIC010000114.1:0-10693 GCA_964606845.1 uncultured Bacteroidales bacterium | reverse complement strand
AGCGGGTTTACAGGTATTTAACATTTTACGGTTTGTTACTTTTTTAATAATATCCATTGTTTTTACAAAAATTGGATTATCAAAAGAACAAATCGGGTTGTTCGAAATATCTGTATTTATGGCAAGCGTGGCCACTTTCTTTTGGGTAACAGGTTTAATACAAGCTTTTTTATCAATATTCAGAAAAAACAAAGCCTTTGGCGGACAAGAGGATAGCAATTTTTCCAAATCGCCAGAAATTTTTAATATCTATGTACTGTTAATAATTTTCAGTGTCATTGTTTTTTTTATAGGGCTGGCCATTCAAAATAACTTTTCGGTTTTCGGAATAAAAGGAAAAGCTCCGCTTTTAAATGTTACGCTTTGGTATATCTTTTTAAGCAGCCCCGCTTGCTTGGTAGAGTACATTTATATGGTGCAAAACAAATCGGGCAACACGCTTAGTTATGCTTACATAACTTACACTTTACAACTGGCTTCAGTTCTTTTACCGGTATTATTAGGATACGATGTGGTTTGGGCGTTACGAGGGCTGGTATTTGTATCTATTGTACGAAACATTTGGCTGCTTACCCTTATTTATAATTATGCTGAAATTAAAATCTCTTTACCCTATATGAAAGAGATTCTTATTTTGGCAACACCCTTAATTTTTAGTACACTAATTAGTGGTTCGGCTCAATATATTGATGGACTGGTAATCTCTACCCATTATTCAGCCGACGGATTTGCAATCTTCCGTTATGGAGCCAAAGAGTTACCATTTGTAGTAATGCTTGCAGCCGGTTTAAGTTCGGCAATGCTCACCGAATTTTCTTCCAAAAAAAAGGTGCTTGAATCGCTAGATGTATTAAAACGCAAATCAATGCGAATAATGCACTCGATGTATCCTTTAACCATAGTCATGTTATTGTTTGCAAAACCTATTTACAGATTTGTTTTCAGCGAAGAGTTTACCCGTAGTGCCGACGTTTTTGTGGTTTATCTGCTGGCTATTGCAAGTAGACTGGTATTTCCACACACCATTCTAATTGGATTGAAAAAAAATAAAACAATACTGTATGTTTCTATTTTAGAAGTTATAGTCAATCTATTTTTAAGTTTATGGTTTGTTAAAGAATATGGAGTAACAGGTGTAGCTGTGGCAACCATTGGAACATACTTTTTATCAAAAATTGTGTTGGTTTCATACAACTATTTTAAATTAGGAATCAAACCGAAAAAATACATTCCATTAAGATGGTATATATTTTATAGTTCGGTTTTATTGATTTTATTTATTTTAATCGACCACCAGGTAATTGCCATAAAATAACTTAAGACATTTTGACAGCTATTTCCCATCAAAGCTTTTTAGGTATATAATTTGATTTAAAAATTTAAAAATCTAAAACAAAAATAAAAATTATGAATATAGCAAGATCATCTAATCCGGTTTTATCAAAAACAGCCTTTAATACAAGGTCTTACGCTACAACTTATACAGAAACCATGACATTAAATGGCACAATCAATAAGTCCATTGCCATGTTGTTACTTGTTGTTGTAGGAGCTCTGTATACATGGAATATGTTTTTTGGAGCAGTAAATCTCGAAGCCGGTTCGGCACTGGTTTCTAAATGGATTGCCATTGGTGGTATAGGAGGCTTTATAGCCGCTCTGGTTACAATCTTTAAGCGTAGCTGGGCTTATATTACTGCACCTATTTATGCAATTTTAGAAGGCTTGTTTTTAGGTGCTGTTTCAGCTTTTTTCGAAGCGTCCTATCCGGGCATTGTAATGCAAGCTATAGCGTTAACTTTTGGAACCATGCTCATTTTATTGTTAGGATATCGAACTGGAGTAATTAAAGTTACTAAAAAATTCCGTGCAGGAGTAATAGCAGCAACCGGAGCTGTTGCTTTAGTATACTTTATTTCTATTATCCTGTCCTTTTTTGGAGTAAATAATTTAATTATACACAGCAACGGAATTTTAGGAATTGGAATTAGTTTAGTCATCGTTGGAATTGCAGCCCTGAACCTTGTCCTTGATTTTGATTTTATTGCCAGAGGTTCAGAAGCCGGGTTACCCAAATATATGGAATGGTACGCTGCATTTGGATTGATAGTTACCCTTATATGGCTTTACATTGAGCTATTAAGACTATTATCCAAATTTGCAAGCAGAGATT
Organism: uncultured Bacteroidales bacterium; assembly: GCA_964606845.1. GTDB lineage: Bacteria > Bacteroidota > Bacteroidia > Bacteroidales > UBA12077 > UBA12077. The sequence continues at coordinate 8,520 of CAZSIC010000114.1, read as the reverse complement.
AAAAAAATTTAAAAATATTATAAGAAGGAGTCTAAAAAAGTTTCTTTATGATGAAGCTGTCCAAAAAGTATTTGTGGTACTTTGTGATTCCTTTGAGTGACTTTGTGGTAAAATTACAAAACATTGTTACACAAAGTTTCACGAAGAAGACACTAAGTTTCGCAAAGTAAAAAAATAATCAATTTAAAAGTTTTTAATACTTTTTGGACAGCTTCTATCAGACTACTTTTAATCCCCGAAACTTTCAGGACGGGCGATCCTGGTTTTCATTTACTATTGGTTTAATTTACTTTTTTGGACAGTTTTTAATTTTCAAACATCAACACATTTAAATATTTTAAAATGTTAAATAATAGATGATTTTATTTTAAATATTTATTGCTTTGTTCTATTTTTACCTCCCAATAAAAATAAAATCACTCCAATGAGCTCATTAGAAAAACATTTCGATCAGTTTAGGAAAAACATTGTAGGCTTTAATGCATCTTATAACTCACCTTATGGCGAGCAAAAAATAATTTATGCCGATTGGATCGCCAGTGGAAGGCTTTACGAGCCAATCGAACGAAAAATGCTTGAGCAGTTTGGCCCTTATGTTGCCAATACACACACCGAAACAAGCGAAACAGGAACTTTAATGACACACAGTTATCATTATGCTCAAAAATTAATTAAAAAACATGTGAATGCCGGGCCTAATGATGCATTAATCCAGGCAGGATTCGGAATGACTTCCGTAATCAATAAATTACAAAGAATTTTAGGATTAAAAGGATGCGGGCTTCTGAGAAATAAAAATTGCTTAAAAGAGATGGACCGCCCGGTTGTTTTTCTAACTCATATGGAACACCATTCTAATCAAACTTCCTGGTACGAAACCATTTGTGATGTTGTAATAATTGAACCTGATGAAAACTTATTGGTAAATCAGGAAAAACTGCGCGAAAAACTCGAGGAATATAAAAACCGCAAATTAAAAATTGGTTCTTTTTCAGCAGCCTCAAACGTAACGGGTGTAAAACCGCCCTATCATAAATTAGCCAAATTAATGCACGAATATGGAGGGTTGTGTTTTGTTGATTTTGCTGCATCAGCACCATATGTTGAAATAAATATGCATCCCGGCGACCCAATGGAAAAGCTGGATGCTATTTTCTTTTCTCCTCATAAGTTTTTAGGTGGTCCCGGTACAGCAGGAATAATGATTTTTGATTCGAGCCTTTACAATAATAAAGCTCCCGATAATCCTGGTGGGGGAACTGTTGATTGGACCAATCGTTGGGGTGAATATAAATATATTGATGATATTGAATTAAGAGAAGATGGCGGTACACCGGGCTTTTTACAAGCCATAAGGACGGCTCTTACCATTGAGCTAAAAGAGCAAATGGGTGTAGGCAATATGGAAAAGCGAGAAAAAGAACTTATTCCAAGAGCTTTTAATGGTTTAAAAGAAATATCTGGTATTAAAATTTTAGCCGAAAATGTAATTGATAGAGTTGGAGCTCTTTCATTTTATATCGAAAATGTACATTACAATCTGGTTGTAAAATTACTAAGCGACAGATACGGGATACAAATGCGCGGAGGGTGCGCTTGTGCCGGAACTTACGGGCATTACTTGCTTGATGTTACTTACGACTACTCACACAAAATTACTGAACTCATCAATCACGGCGATTTATCTCAAAAGCCAGGCTGGATCAGATGGTCAATTCATCCTACAACAACCAATCAGGAAATTGATTATATTGTAAATGCTGTGGCCGAAATTGCAAAAAATTATCAAAAATGGGGCGAAGATTATCATTATGATAAGCATATCAACGAATTTATTCATCAAAAATTTGTGGACAAACAAAAGCATAATCTCGATAATTGGTTCGCTTTGAAATAATTTCGATAAAAAGATTGGTATTATTTTGTATTTTTAATAACTATAATTAATTTTGCAGACCATTAAGTTTATTTTTGTAGTTAATCGTATTGCATAATATAAAGGAGTTTTACAATGAGAAAAGGAATACATCCGGACAATTACAGGTTAGTGGTTTTTAAAGATATGTCGAATGGTGAGACTTTTATAACCAGATCAACTGCACCATCAAAAGAAACCATTAAAATGGAAGATGGAGTTGAGTATCCGTTAATTAAAGTAGAAATATCGAATACTTCTCATCCATTTTATACAGGTAAGATGAAGCTTGTTGATAGTGCCGGGCGTGTAGATAAATACATGAACAAATATAAAAAGCATGTAAAAAAATAAATCGTCATACACGTAAGAAAATATAGAAAGCTCCGAAAACCGGAGCTTTTTTTATGTAAATTTGTATAGAAATAACATAAACTTTTGATCTATGAACTATATACTATTCGATGATAAAAGCTGGCAAAACCTATTACCACTCACCTTTACCAGGCCTGTTTGCGAAATAAGAGCCGGGATATTGACTATAAAAGAAAAATGGGAAAAATTCCTCAATAGTACAGTTTCATACAAAACACAGGAGTATCTGTCTGAAAAGTTTTCTATAAATATTGAGTCCGACAATATTTTGATCAATGGCTCGGTAATACCGAATAAAGAATTAATTAAAAAAATCCAGAATCTTGATCCGGACACAGCTTTAGCTGTTAATAACAAGCTATTGGCGGTAAGAATCGATAAAGATAAACTATCGGATTTTAATCCTTTCGAAACAGATCAATTGGAAAAAGAAAACTTTACCTCTGATCTTATTTCAATAGAATGGCCATGGGATATTTTCAAGTTAAATGAAGCGAATATAAAAGCTGACTTTGACCTTATTACCAAAAATCGAAAATCGCAAGAAATAAGCAAATCAAATAAATTCCTTGCTGAAGAAAATATATTTATCGAAGAGGGGGCTAAAGTTGAGTTTGCCAGTCTTAATGCTTCAACCGGGCCCATTTATATTGGTAAAGAAGCTGAAATAATGGAAGGCAGCATAGTTCGTGGCCCATTTGCTCTATGTGAAAATGCTGTATTAAAAATGGCTGCTAAAATTTATGGCCCAACAACCATTGGCCCTTATTCAAAAGTTGGTGGAGAAATTAACAATTCAGTAATCATCGGATATTCTAACAAAGCACACGATGGTTTTTTAGGAAACTCTGTAATTGGGGAATGGTGTAATTTGGGTGCAGACACCAACAATTCCAACCTTAAAAACAATTATGCCGAAGTTCGCCTTTGGAATTATGAAAACGAACGATTTATTAAAACCGGATTACAATTTTGTGGTTTAATCATGGGAGATCATTCAAAATGCGCCATAAATACCATGTTTAACACAGGGACCGTAATTGGCGTTAATGCCAACATTTTTGGCGAAGGTTTCCCACGAAACTTCGTTCCCTCCTTTTCTTGGGGCGGAGCACGAGGATTCACTGTTTACGGACTGGATAAAGCATTCGAAGTGGCCGAAAAAGTGATGGAACGTCGAAATAAAGAACTTGACAACAAAGAGAAAAAAATATTAACGCATATTTTCGAAAAAACTTCGAAATACCGGCTGTATTAAATATTTAATAGTTTCATTTCTTTAAAGATTTTTTTTGGCATAGTGATTGCCAATTCAAATATCCGAATTATTTTTTTGTTTGTACTGACATTTTGTCTTTACATTAAAACCATTTTAACATAGAATCATAATTTATGAGTGATAAATCTGAATACAGAAATAAAAACATGAACATTTTTTTTGCAGGTGATATGGAAACTGATGGAGATTTTATCCCCTTAATTTCAGATGATGAAGATGATGTGGATATGAAAAAATCTGAAATGCCCAAAGAACTGCCAATTTTACCTTTACGAAATACGGTTCTTTTTCCCGGAGTGATATTACCTATTACCGTAGGGAGAAAAAAATCAATAAAACTGGTAAATGATATTTATAAAGCAGATAGAATCATTGGAACAGTTGCACAAAAAGATGCTAAGGTAAACGAGCCCGAAGAACAGGATATTTATAACACAGGAACCGTCGCCCATATTTTAAAAGTTCTTGAAATGCCCGATGGAAGTACATCGGTTATTATTCAAGGGCGACAGCGTTTCAATATCAATCAAATGTTACAACACGAACCTTACCATAAAGCAGATGTTACATTACTTAACGATGTACTACCCAAAGACGACAGCCGTGAATTTGAGGCAATTGTTGGCTCATTGAAAGATTTGTCTTTGCGTATTATCAAACTATCCAGTCATATTCCGCCTGAAACGTCATTTGCGGTAAAGAATATCGAAAATCCGAAATTTCTGGTCAATTTCATTTGTTCTAACAGTGATATCGAAATTAAAGAAAAGCAGAAACTTATTGAAATTGAAGACTTAAAACAACGATCGATACAACTTCTTGAGCTTCTAAGCAAAGAAGTACAAATGCTTGAACTTAAAAATGATATCCAAAGCAAAGTAAAAACCGATTTAGACCGTCAGCAACGAGAATACCTGTTGCACCAGCAAATGAAAACCATTCAGGACGAGCTGGGAGGAAGCCCTATAGACCAGGAGATTGAAGAACTAAAAAAACGGGCTAAAAATAAAAAATGGAACAAAGAAGTTGCTGAAATTTTTAAGAAAGAGCTAAATAAAATGCACCGGCTAAATCCGGCAACAGGGGAATATTCTGTTCAGCTAAATTATTTGCAAACGTTGCTTGATTTACCATGGAACGAATTTACCAAAGATAATTTTGACTTAACTAGAGCTCAAAAAATATTGGATGATGATCATTTTGGGCTTGAAAAAGTAAAAGACCGCATATTAGAATATCTTGCCGTATTAAAATTAAAAGGTGATTTAAAATCGCCTATTCTTTGTTTATATGGCCCTCCGGGAGTTGGAAAAACATCACTGGGTAAATCAATAGCCAAAGCACTGGATCGTAAATATGTTAGAATGTCGTTGGGTGGATTACACGATGAGGCAGAAATCCGTGGCCACAGAAAAACCTATATCGGAGCAATGCCTGGCCGTATTATTCAAAATATTAAAAAAGCAAAATCGACAAATCCGGTTTTTATACTCGATGAAATTGACAAGGTAAGCAGAGATTTTCATGGTGATCCGGCGTCGGCACTACTCGAAGTTTTAGACCCTGAGCAAAACAATTCGTTTCACGACAACTACCTGGAGCTGGAATATGATCTTTCGAACGTTATGTTTGTTGCTACGGCTAACACCTTATCAACCATTAGCCCTGCCTTACGAGACAGAATGGAAATGATTGATATCAGTGGTTATATTGTTGAAGAAAAAATCGAAATTGCAAAAAGACACCTGATTCCAAAACAGCTAAAAGCCCACGGAGTAAAAAAGTCGCAAGTTTCATTTACTAAAAAGGTGCTGGAATATATCATCGAAAATTTTACCCGCGAATCGGGTGTAAGAACCTTAGATAAAACACTGGCAAAGGTAATCAGGAATATTGCCCGTAAAATTGCTCTTGATGAAAGTTTTAACAAATCACTAACCATTACTGATATTAAAAAAATATTAGGGCCTCCCGAATATTCTAAAGAAAAATACCAGGGCAACGAATTTGCAGGTGTAGTAACAGGGCTGGCATGGACAGCTGCAGGAGGTGAAATTTTATTTGTAGAGAGCAGTTTAAGTAAAGGGAAAGGGAAATTAACCCTTACGGGAAACTTAGGCGAAGTGATGAAAGAATCGGCTGTAATTGCTTTAGAATATATTAAATCTCATGCAGATGAATTACAAATTCAACAAACAGCTTTTGATAACTGGAATATACACATTCACGTACCCGAAGGAGCAATCCCTAAAGACGGGCCATCGGCCGGTATAACAATGGCAACATCTATTGCTTCCGTTTTTACGCAAAAAAAATTAAAAAATAAAATTGCTATGACCGGAGAAATTACACTCCGCGGCAAAGTGTTGCCTGTTGGTGGTATTAAAGAAAAAATTCTGGCTGCTAAGCGTGCTAATATTACCGACATTATATTATCAGAAGAAAACAAAAAAGACCTGGCTAAAATTAAAGATATTTACCTCAAAGGGCTAAACTTCCATTATGTAAATGAAATTATGGATGTCTTGAATATTGCTTTATTAAAAGAAAAAGTAAAAAAACCATTAAAGTTAAATGAATTGCTTGACAATTAATTTATAATCATTAAATTTATCTTTTTTATTGACAGATGTTTAATTCTTAAAATTATGAAAATGGGAGCAGGTTTGTTTTGGGGAATTTTACTTATCCTTATTGGTTTAGGAATAGTAATTCGTGTTGTTTTCAACATCGATTTCCCGCTGATAAAATTTATTATTGCCTTTTTCTTTATTTTTATCGGTATTAAAATTTTAATTGGAAACTATAATTTTGGGCATGGTGAGGTAGACGAAGATACAACGATCTTTAGCGAAAGTAAAGTTCACGGACTGGAAGAAGATTTTAAAGAGTACAATGTTATATTTGGAAGCTCAATCATTGATTTAAGAGATGTTGATTTGACAAAAAGTTCAAAAGAAATAAAAATCAATATCATTTTTGGTAGTTCAGTATTAAAACTTGATGAAAACACACCGGTAAGAATAAAAGCTGACGCAGCTTTTGCTTCGGCAAAGTTACCCAATGGCAATACTGCCGCATTTGGAACTGGCCGATACGAAAATGAATATTTTAAAAAGGATACAAATCATATTTATATTAAAGGTGATGTCGTTTTCGGAAGCCTTGAAATAAAAAGTTATTAATTGGCAAAATAAAAAATACTAAAAAAGGGAGCTTCATGGGCTCCCTTTTCTTTATTTATCACTTGCGGATATAATCAAAAGCTTCGTTAATAGAATCCTTAACTTTGTTCAAGTTTTCATCAAATCCTTCTTTCATTTTATGCCAGTTTTTGTCTTGTGACTTTTTCAGGTCTGCAAACTTCTCATCTAATGAATGTTTGTATTTTTTAATATGCTCAACCTGTTCGTTAATTTTTATTTTCAAATCATCGCTGGCATGTTTCGCTTTTTCTTCCAGTTCATCAATTTTTTCTGTTGCATCCTGAATCCACAACTCAGCTTTTTCATAAAACTCCTGTTTGTCGGCATTTATATGTCTTAAAAACTCCTCAAACTCGGTAACAAGTGATTCCCACTTATCTTTACCGGCATTTTTTAATTGATCAAATTTTTGTTCCAGCTCTTCCCGTTGTTTTTTTAACGAATCGAGCTTTTTTTCAACATCTTTCATGTTTCCTTCAGCATTTAGCCTTGTCTCAAGAGCTTTCGCTTCCATTTCGTAAATTCTTGCCTGTAATTGTTTGACAATTATTTCTGCTCTTATTTCATAATCTTTTCTTTTTTGATCTTTGTTCTCTTTCATGTTTTTATATTTTTTTAATGATTAGACCCAATATATTACTAAAATTTTATCAGAATATCAAGTTTTAATCGAGAAAATTTGCTTTATGAATTGTTTTTGTATTATTTTAAACGTATAAATTGTGCTTGCAAAAAAATTCTGCCTCTTATAACAAAACGCCAAGAATGAACCTGCCTGTGGCTAAGGCAGGGCTTTTGAAGTTTTAAAAATAATGAGTTTATTTTGTAATTAACGTTTTTCAAAACAAGAGTAATGAAATTATTGGCATTTTCTTGCAGAGACTAAATAGTATCCATTTAAAATGATATTAAAAGATCAAACAGGGCGTAAAGTATTTATCAAACAGAACCCTAAAACGATTGTTTCATTAGTTCCATCAATTACTGAACTTTTATTTGATTTAGAGTTAGAGCATGAAATATACGGAATTACAGAATATTGTATTCACCCTAAAGAAAAAGTTCGTTCTAAAATAAAAATAGGCGGACCCAAAAACATCAATATTTCATTGATTTTATCAGAAAATCCTGACCTGATTATTGCATCTAAAGAAGAAAACGACAAACACCAGGTTGAATCATTAATGGAAAGCAGCAACGTTTATGTATGCGATGTTAAAAATTATAACGATGCAATAACCATGATTCATGATGTGGGAATGATAACTAACAAAAAAGAAAAAGCAACAAACATTATAAAAAATATTAAAAACAATTTTGCCCGTTTAAAAATTTCAGCATCAAAAAGAAAAAGAGTTGCTTATTTAATTTGGGAAAATCCATACATGACCATCAATAAAGATACTTTTATTCATAATATGCTCTTTTTAGCTGGTTTTGACAATGTTTTTGCCGACAAAAAAGACCGGTATTCTGAAATTTCTTTACAAGAAATTCGTACACAAAATCCTGATTTCATTTTTCTATCAACAGAACCCTTTTTGTTTACAGATGTTCATGTAAATCAGTTTAAAGAAGCTTTCCCAAACACAAATATTAAACGGGTAGATGGAGAAATATTTTCATGGTATGGCTCACATTTGATAAAAGTACCTGATTATTTCAAACATTTATTATAAGTTTGTTGCATATTTGAGGCGAACAATATAAACTTAAATTGATTTTCGCTGTTTCATTAATATTAC
>CAZSIC010000113.1:0-10926 GCA_964606845.1 uncultured Bacteroidales bacterium | reverse complement strand
CTTGGAGAAATTATAGAAGATTATCTTATTGCCGAAGATGATTTTGGTAACCCAATCGATCCTCCCATTATTAACTGGGATGTAGAGATTGATATGCGTGACGAAGAGGTTGCAGAAGCTTTAAACGATTTATATCTGGCCGAACATGAAAGATTTTATCGTAGAAAAGAAATAGATACTCGAAAATTAATGTTTGAATACTACAGGGTTGATATGCAACAAGCAGCTAAAAAATCAAATCGATATAATTTCGATACCCGACAGTATGAGGGAACAGCAATAAATGCTTTGGGTGAAAGGATGGATGTTGAAGACCGCTCAGCTTTTGTTGTGCGTGATGTAATAAATGTATACCCTGATACCCTTAGCTGGATTAGTGATTTTACATACTCATTTAACGAACCCTATACAAACATGTATTTTTGGCACCCCTCTTATGATAACTACCCTGTTGTGGGTGTAAACTGGAAACAAGCAAGAGCTTTTGCTGTATGGAGAACCCAATACCTAAACGATTTTTTAAGAAAATCGGGTGAAGGTTTTGTTCAAGATTTCAGATTACCTAATGAAGCAGAATGGGAGTATGCTGCTAGAGGAAACCTCGATCTATCAATGTATCCATGGGGTGGAATGTATACGCGTAACAAACAAGGTTGTTTTTTAGCTAACTTTAAACCTTTACGTGGTAATTATGTTGATGATGGTGGAATGATTACCGTTGCTGTGGGTAGTTATGCCCCTAATGAATATGGTTTGTTTGATATGGCTGGAAATGTTTCAGAGTGGACATCAAATGCTTATGATGAATCTGCATACAGTTTCCAACACGATATGAATCCTGACTACCAATATGAAGCATTACCAGACGATCCTCCTTCGATGAAAAGAAAAGTTTTACGTGGAGGCTCATGGAAAGATATTGGCTATTATTTACAAAATGGAACAAGAACTTATGAATATCAAGACTCAGCAAAATCATATGTTGGTTTTAGATGTGTAAGATCTTATCTTGGAACCAATTAGTATATTTTAAATTAATTTAAAGTTTTGTGTTATGATTAACGTAACAGAAATTGTTCAAAGCTCCGGATGGAAAAACTTTATGGCTAAGCTATATGGATGGGGAGCAGCTCTGGTAATTTTAGGTGCTTTATTTAAAATTCAGCACTGGCCTGGAGCTACATATATGCTAACTATTGGAATGACAACAGAGGTTATCATATTTTTCTTTTCTGCATTTGAACCAATGCACGAGGAGGTAGACTGGACCCTGGTATATCCCGAATTAGCTGGGATTAGTGAAGAAGAAGACTTTACTCCACGGTCAAGACCTGAAATATCAACAGCCGGTGCAGGAGGTGCAGGTTTAGGCAAACTGGATGAAATGCTTGAAAATGCAGAAATTACACCTGAACTTTTTGAAAAATTAGGAAAAGGATTAAAAAACCTAAATCAAACAACACAAAACTTAATGAATGTTTCAGATGCTGCTCAGGCTACAAATCAATTTGTTGATAATTTGCAAGCAGCATCAGAATCGATAAATTCAATGACTGAAAGTTACGGCCAATCTTCCGAAAAAATTACAAACTCAATGGGAGAATTGGTTGATTCTTATAAAGGCTCTGCTGATATAATGAATGAATCGGGTAGAAATATGGCTGAACAATTTGAGCAATCCAGCCAGGGATTTATTGAAAATTATAAAAACCTTGAAGAAAAAATTCAAGCAAATATCGAGCTTATTGCTAATGGAAATAAGTCGTATAATGAAAAATTAGAGATTCTCAATAAAAATTTATCTGCTTTAAATTCAGTTTATGAATTACAAATGCAAAATACAAATGAGCATGTTAATACATCAAAAAGTGTATTTAGCGATATGGACAATCTTATGACCAACATAAAAGATTCGGTTAACGAAACTAAAGCATATAAAGAAGAGATTTCTAAATTAAATAGTAATTTAACGGCATTAAATTCGATTTACGGCAACATGTTGTCGGCTATGAATGTAGTGTCAAATAAAAATAGTTAGGCTAGAAATTATACTTATAGATTATGGGTCACGGAAAAGAAACTCCCCGGCAGAAAATGATTGGTATGATGTATTTGGTGTTAACAGCCATGTTAGCATTGAATGTTTCTGCAGAAGTATTAGATGCTTTTGCAGCAGTTGACGAGGGATTGAAAAAAACCACTCATAATTATATTGAAAAAAATCAAGTATTGTATAAAGAGTTTGAAGAGCAGTATGCTATAAATCAAACAAAAGTAGAGCCCTGGAAAGTAAAAGCCGATGAGGTTAAGAAGCGTTCAAATGATTTATATCAATATATACAGGATTTAAAGCTTGAAATAATCAGGGTTAACCAAGGAGAAGATACGGAAGCTATTGCAGAAGATGGTGAAGTGTTGAATGAGCTATTAACAGGAAAAGATAAAGTTGATGTTCCTGGCAGAATATTAATAGGTGATAATCATAATGGTAAAGCTTATGATTTAAAAAATCTTATTGAGGAATATCGGGATTATATGATTGGCTTGTGTGATCCTAAAGATCAGCGAATCATTCAATCACTTGAAAGTAATCTGGATACCTCCGATCCACCACCTAATAAAGATGGTGAAACAAAACCCTGGGAAGTTAAACATTTTGGGCATATGCCTATAGCTGCCGTTATGCCATTGTTAACCAAATTTCAGGTAGATATAAGAAATTCTGAAACTGAAATGGTAAGGTATTTACTGAATCAAATTGTTGCAGGAGAAATTACATTTAACAAACTTGAAGCAACAATTATTCCCAATACAAGTTACGTATTACAAGGCAATAATTATATGGCAGACGTATTTCTTGCTGCAGTAGATACAACACAGCCTCCTGTTGTTTTGATTGGTAATTACGACTCAACACGAACTGAAGATGGAAGTTACGAATACAATATGGTTGGTTCATACGATACATTGGAAGTTGTTCAGGGAAAAGGTAAGTATGATGTTAAAGGACAAACAGTAGGTAAGCATGAATGGGGAGGATTGATAAAACTTATGGATCCCAGTGGAAATTATATCGTAAAAAGTTTTAAAAAAACTTATCAAGTGGCAAAACCAAACCTTGTGGTTTCTCCTACCAAAATGAATGTTTTTTATGTGGGAGTTGACAATCCGGTTAGTGTTTCAATAGCCGGTGTTCCGGGAGATAAAATTGTTCCATCAATTACAAATGGGAGGATCAGAAAACGTGCTGATGGAGAGTATATTGTAAATCCAACGCGTCCTGGAAATAGCCTGGTTACTGTTCAAGCAGAAATTGATGGTGTAATGAAAAATATGGGTACTGCACAATTTAGAGTTAAGGCTTTACCAGATCCTGTTGTTATGGTTGCCGGTAAGAAGGGTGGTAAAATTGAAAAAAATGTATTGTCAGCACAGGCAGGTGTTTTTGCCGAAATGGAAAGTTTTGATTTTGATCTTGAGTTTAAAATTATTGAGTTTACTTTATCAACTACCGACCGAGGTGGATATTTTATAGGAGAAAAAACTGAAGGGAGTACATTTACTCCTGCACAATATAATTTAATTGATAATTTACGTAGAAATTCTCGCGTAAATATTGAAGATGTAAAGGCGGTAGGCCCTGATGGAAAAGTTAGAAATCTACCACCAATAGTATTTGAAATTATTTAACATTAAAAGATAAAATTATGAAACGATTTTTTGTTGTTTTACTTGTTGTTGGGCTAATAACTACTATTTTTAACAAACAACAAACATTTGCCCAGGAAGAAACTGTAAATGATGGAGTATATGTTAAGGAGAATATACCTGGTAAGCGACCGGTTCCATATCGTAATCTGCGTGAAGCAGATATTATGTGGACAAAGAAAATTTGGCAGGTTATTGACTGTAGAGAGAAAATGAATCATCCTTTATATTTCCCATTAGAAGGTGAAGTTGATGATAGAAGAAGCTTAATGAATTTATTTATGTATGGTATTAGAAATGAGGGTTTGATTGTATATGTAGATGATGAATTTAAGGAAATTATGACTTTAGACGAAGTACTTGAAAAATTAGATGCTTTGCCACAAACACAACAAGTAACAAATCCTGAAACAGGAGAACTGGAAGAAAGGGTTATCGAAGGTAGAATAAATTATGATGAAATATCTCAATATGAAATTAAGGAACAATGGTATTTCGACAAACAACATTCAACCATGAGGGTTCGCATTTTAGGAATTTGTCCTATCAGGCGCTATGTTGATCCTGAAACTGAGCAGGCAAGAAAAGAAAGAACTTTTTGGGTATATTTCCCAGCAGCTCGTAATTTAATGGCCAACCAGGAGGTTTTTAACCGAAACAATGATGCACAAAGAGTAAGTTTCGACGATCTATTTTTCCAAAGACGTTTTAATAGCTATATTATAGCAGAATCAAATGTTTTTGACAATAGGCCTATCAGTTCTTATTTGCAAGGAGTAAACAACCTGTTAGAAGCTGAAAGAATTAAAGCAGAGCTTTTTGAACTTGAACATGATTTGTGGGAGTATTAATAAATAAAAGATATAAAAAAAAAGCGCCATAATCGGCGCTTTTTTTTATAAATATTTATCTCCTAATTTTAATTTAATATCATTAACATATTGTTTAATTTCCTGTTCGTTTTCTTTTTTACATACCAAAAGAATATCATCCGACTCAACAACAATAAAATCTTTTAAGCCTTGCAAAACTACCAGTTTATCTTTTGGCATTTTTACAACACAGTTTTCCAGTTTGTAAGCAAAAACATTATCCCCGGTAATTGAATTATTGTTTTTATCTTTTTCCGAATTCTCATGTAGTGATCCCCAGGTTCCCAGATCAGCCCACCCAAAATCGCTGCAATAAACATAAACGTTTTCTGCTTTCTCCATTATACCATAGTCAATAGAAATATTTCGACACTCAAAATAGGTTTTAGATATAAATTCATTTTCTTGTTCGGTATCGTAAACCTCAATGCCTTCTTTAAAAAGAGAATTAACTTCTGGTAAAAAAGTTTCAAAAGCTTTCATAATTGATTTTAACGACCAGATAAAAATCCCTGCATTCCAGAAAAACTCCCCACTTTCAAAAAAAACTTTTGCAAGATCCTTGTTCGGTTTTTCTGTAAAGGTTTTTACTTTAAAAATTTGTTTGTTTTCTTTTATATGATTATCCCCATTAACCTGTATATACCCATAGCCAGTTTCAGGTCTGCTCGGCTTAATGCCTAAAGTTAATAATGCATCTTTATTCGAAACAAAATCTAAACCTTCTTCAATAACTTTTTTAAACTCATTATCTTTAATTATTAAGTGGTCTGACGGGGCTGTTATGATTCTTGCTTCAGGGTTATGTTTTAAAATTTTATAATTTGCGTAAGCTATGCAGGGAGCAGTATTCCTTCTTGAGGGCTCTAGCAATATTTGAGACTCATCCAGTTCAGGCAATTGTTTTTTAATGGTTTCGTTGTATTTTACACTAGTTACGATATAAATATTTTCTATCGGACACAATTCTTTAAAACGATCAAACGTCATTTGGAGTAAGGTTCTTCCAGTACCTAATATATCAAGGAACTGTTTGGGTTTTTCCTGTTTACTTAAAGGCCAGAAACGGCTTCCAACGCCGCCTGCCATTATAACACAATAATTATTTTTATCCATAACCTGTTAAGTTTATGTTTTATTCTACTAAATTATAAAAACCAATATTAATAATAAGTATTTTTTTTATTTAAGTTCTTTTTAAATGTTTAATTCATTTTAATAATTGACATTAAAGAATTGTATCTTTGTAATATCTGAAAAAAATGAGTTATGAATTTATTTTACCATATTGGCCGGTATTTTTTATTATTAAAAAAGGTTTTTACTAAGCCCGAAAAATTTAAAATATTTTATAAAGAAACAATTAATGAAATTGATAAATTGGGGATTAGCTCTATAAGTATAGTAGCTATTATATCTGTTTTTATGGGAGCCGTGATAACTATACAAACTGCCTATAATACAGAAAGCCCGATTTATCCGGCATATCTTATTGGACTTACGGCACGTGATACATTGCTTTTAGAATTTTCATCAACTATTGTGGCCTTAATTTTGGCAGGTAAAATTGGCTCAAATATTTCATCCGAAATCGGTTCTATGAGAGTTACCGAACAGATTGATGCACTCGAAATAATGGGTGTTAATTCTGCCAATTATCTTATTTTGCCCAAAATAACTGCCGCTGTTCTATTCGCACCATTTTTAACCCTTATGAGTATGGTTATTGGCTTATTTGGAGGTTGGATTGCCGGTATTAGTACAGGGGTTATGACATCACAGCAATATATTTATGGTATTCAATATGCTTTTATTCCTTATTATATAACATATTCGATTGTTAAAATTGTAATTTTTGCTTTTTTAATAACTACAATCTCTTCATATCATGGGTATTATGCTTACGGTGGAGCACTGGATGTTGGACGCTCTAGTACGAAAGCAGTTGTGCATAGTAGTATTTTTATTTTATTGTTTAATGTTATACTTACTCAATTATTATTATCATGATCGAAGTACAAAATATCACTAAATCATTTGATGGCATTGATGTAATTAAAAATATAGATGTAGTTTTTGAAAAAGGAAAAACCAACCTGATTATTGGTCAAAGTGGATCGGGTAAAACAGTTTTGCTTAAATCAATAGTTGGCTTACATGATATTGATGAAGGGAAAATTATTTATGATGATACTGTTTTTAATGAACTAAATTTTGAATTAAAAAAAGATATGCGCCAAAAAATGGGTATGCTATTTCAGGGCGGAGCATTGTTCGATTCAAATACTGTTGAAGAAAATGTTATGTTCCCGTTGGATATGTTTGCTAATATGACGTATGATGAAAAGAGAGAGCGGACTAATGAATGTTTAAAAAGGGTAAATATTGTTAATGCAAATCATTTATATCCCGATGAAATAAGTGGCGGAATGAAAAAAAGAGTTGCAATTGCCAGGTCTATAGCGCTTAATCCCAAATATCTGTTTTGCGACGAGCCAAACTCCGGGTTAGATCCCAAAACAGCAATCTTAATTGACAATCTTATTCAAGAAATTACGGTAGAATACGATATGACAACCATTGTGAATACCCACGACATGAATTCTGTAATGGAAATTGGCGATAAAGTAGTATTTATTTATCATGGAGAAAAATGGTGGGAAGGGACAAAAGATGATATTTTTAATACCAAAAATAAAGAATTAAACGATTTTATATTTGCATCTAAATTATCGCAGAAAGTTAGAGATATGGAAAAATAGAATTATCCCAGATCGTAAATTTTTTGTAACCTCTCCATATCATTAACTTCAATGTTTTTACCTTCGATCTGAATTAAACCATCTTTCCTAAATTCTGAAAGCACTCTGATCACATTCTCGGTGCTCATATCAATTAAATCTGCAATTTCTTTGCGGCTTATTGGCAAACTAAATTTTTTAGAATTGTAAATGTTTTTTGCAAAAAACAATAACATGTATGCAATTCTGCCTCTTAGTTGCCGGGTATTAATATCCACCCTTGTTTTAATAATAGAATCAGATAACTTGCTTATTTTTTCGAAAAAATCAAGTGCAAAGATGCCGTTTGATTTTATAAAATTTTTAATCAAGTCGAGCTCTACAAAACAAATAACCGAATCTTCAATGGCTGAAATTGAATAGTTATGTTCCTGATTAGAAAAAATGCTTAATAAACCAATAAAATCTTTCGGCTTGGCGATGCTAATAATATGTTCTTTATTGTTAGCTTCTGTTGTATAAAGTTTAACCAGACCGTTTTGAAGGTATAAAAAAGAATGAATCGGGTCACCCTGTATATAAATGTTTTCTCCTTTTCGGTAAAATTTTTCTACTTTTTTATCATTAATCATTTTTAACTCGTCAGGAGTTAAGTTTTTAAAGGCCCACGATCGGTAAATGCAATCTTTACAGTTACTTACATTCTTTAGAACTTCCATTGAATACTTGTTAGTTTTACTGATAAATATCATTAGTGATATATATCATAATATATATTTATATTAATATGTTAATATCTGTTATTTTTGTAACAGTAGAATTAATCAAGTATAAAAATACGATAAAAAATATCTAAAATGAAAAAGATTCTAATATTAGGAGCCGGTACCGGGGGTACAATAATGGCCAATAAGCTAAGAAAGGCCCTTGATCGGGAAGAATGGGACATTACCATTGTTGATAAGCATAAAACGCATTATTATCAACCCGGATTTTTATTTATCCCTTTTGGTATTTATAACAAACAAGATGTGATAAAACCAAAGGCCAATTTTATACCTTCAGGCGTAAATATTATCTATAATGATATTGATAAGATTGTTCCCGAAGATAACAAGGTTTTATTAAGCGGAGGCAAGGTTTTAAATTACGATTATTTAATTGTAGCTACCGGAACCAGAACTGATCCTGATGAAACTCCCGGATTAAAAGGTGAGTTGTGGTATAAAGAAATTTTTGATTTTTATACCATCGAAGGAGCAGTTGCTTTAAAAGAATTTTTTGAAACCTGGCAGGGAGGCCGTTTGGTAATGAATATTGCTGAACTGCCATTTAAGTGTCCTGTTGCTCCGCTTGAATTTGTTTTTCTGGCCGATGAATACTTTACCAAAGTAGGTATTCGCGATAAGGTTGATATCATTTATGTAACGCCTTTACCCGGCGCTTTTACCAAGCCTAAAGCAACTAAAATGTTGGGAACACTTTTGGAAGAGAAAAATATTAAAGTTATTCCCGACTTCTATTTAGAAAGTGTTGATAACAAGGAGAAAAAAATTAAATCATATGATGGACAGGAGATCAATTTTGATGTACTCACAATTGTTCCGGTAAATAAGGGCGACGATATGATTGAGCGGAGTGGAATGGGCGATGATTTAAATTTTATCCCTACCGATAAACATACATTACAATCCGAAAAACATGAAAATATATTTGTATTGGGTGATGCATCCAACATTCCAACCTCTAAAGCCGGTTCTGTAGTTCATTTTGCTGCCGAAGTATTGTTTGATAATTTGCTATGTGCCATTAAAGGACGAAGGCTTAGAGCTAAATTCGATGGCCATGCAAACTGTTATATCGAAACAGGATTTGGTAAAGGTTCCTTAATCGATTTTAATTATGAAACCGAACCATTAGCTGGAACTTATCCATTACCTGGAATTGGCCCATTTGGATTGTTGCAAAATACAAAAATGAATCATTATGGAAAGGTAATTTTCCGATGGATTTATTGGCACATGTTGCTTAAAGGTAAAGAACTACCCATTGAGAATGAAATGTCGATGGCAGGTAAGAAAAAATAATAATTGAAAAATTTTCTAGCAATGGAACCAAAATCAGATCATGTACAGGTACAAATAAACGAAATCAATCAAAAGCTTGATTTATTGTTGAATTATGTGAATGAGCAGCGATTAAAAAGCGAAACGATTGAAGATTTAGTATCTGACGTGTCATTAATAAGCAAAGATGCTTTTACAAGTATTGTTTACGAGCTTGATAAACAAGGCATTGAGCTTAATATTGATGACATTAAAACACTATTATATAAACTTATCCGGAATGTAAATAATTTTTCGCAGGTAATGGATATGTTTGAAAGCATTACCGATTTCTTAAAAGATGCAGGCCCAATGGTAAGTGAAATGGGAATTGATTTTACTTATAAGTTACACGAACTCGAACAAAAAGGCTATTTTGAAATGTTTAATGAGGTAACCTCGGCGGTTGATAAAGCAGTTGTTGCTTATCAAAAAACAGAATTTGATCCGAATAAGAAATATTCTTTATTTAAAATTATGCGCGAATTTAATAGCCCCGAAGTTAAAAGGGCTTTGGGTTTTATGCTTGAATTCTTAAAAAATTTCTCGAAAGAGACTAATGATAATAAATAAATATTAACCATTAAAACTAAAAATTATGGCACAAAAAACAATAGCAGGTGTAAACCTGGAAGTAACTGAAGATGGATATTTAGAAGATCCTACCCAATGGAATGAAGAAATTGCTAAAGAGATAGCAAAAGAAGAAGGAATTGAACTTACCGATAAGCATTTTGAAGTAATTAAATTTATTCGTGAAAATGCCGATGCCGGATTAACCATCCGTAAAGTTGGGAAATCAGGAATTGTTGATATCAAAGGTTTTTATGAATTATTTCCTGGTGGCCCTTTAAAAATTTCATCAAAAATTGCCGGTATTAAGAAACCTGCAAGTTGCGTATAATTTAAAATTTTATAGCTATGGCTGAAAAAAAAGATACACAAGTTAAAAAGGTAGCCATTATCTGCGCAAAAGCATCTATCGAGGATGTTTATGCTGCATTGGTTATGGCGAATGGCGCTGTTATGGAAGGTATGGAAGCTAAAGTATTTTTTACATTCTTTGGGCTTGATGCAATTACTAAAAAGCATATGAATAAGCTCCATACAGCAACTGTAGGTAACCCGGGTATGCGTATGCCGGGAGGTTTGCCTTTCCCAACATTATTAGGCACATTGCCGGGAGTTGAAGCAGGTGTTTCTGCAATGATGCGTAAACAAATGGATCAATTAGATATACCACCTGTTGATGAATTCCTGGATATGATTACTGCTGGTGGAGGCGAAATTTATGCCTGTAAATTGGCCGTTGATATGTTTAAATTAAAAAAAGAAGACTTAAGCGACCATGTAATTGATATTATTACAATTGGAGAATTTTACTCAATGGCAGGCGGCGAAGGATCGCAAATTATTTTTACCTAGTCTTTTTTATTATTCAATAAGTTAACAGGAAGTCGTAAAAAATTATTGCGACTTCCTAATTGTTTTTATATTCTG
>CAZSIC010000112.1:0-10953 GCA_964606845.1 uncultured Bacteroidales bacterium | reverse complement strand
ATATGTTTGTTTAACCATCTATAAAAAAGTCCGATTAATAAGGGGCCAGACCATAACTTTTTTTGCGCTCATCGTCAAGTTTACTGAAACGATTAAAAATATATTCCTGGCTATCTTCCGGAATGCCTATCCCTGTATCTTGAACAAAAAACTTGAGTAATTTTCTGCTTCCTGAAGAAGCTCTTCGATAACCAAAAACGATTTCGCCCTGATCGGTAAACTTAATGGCATTGGTAATTAAGTTATGCATTACCTGCTTAAATCTTGATTTATCGGTATAAACAGCCACTTTATCTCCTCCGGATTTTTTTTCTATATCCAACTTTATGTCTACCTTTTCTTTATGCAGGTAATTTAGGTCTTTTATATAAAAATCATAGACTTCCTGAAGAATGGTATCAACATAATGCAGCGATTTATCCACGGTTAATTCATCTGCTTCAATCTTAGAAATATCAATAATATCATTGATAATATTTAAAAGATCGTTACTGCTCGAACGGGCCAGTTCGGTAATTTCTTGCTGCTGCTTTTCTGTAATAGCAGGGTCTCCAAGTAAACTTAAAAACCCGTTGATGGCATTCATGGGAGTACGAATCTCATGCGACATGTTAGCCAGGAATGCTGATTTTAAATGATCTGATTTTTCAGCCCTCTCTTTGGCTTTCTTTAACTTTTCTTCGGATATTTTACGCTCGGTAATGTTCCGGCTAAATGTAAAATTATATTCAACACCTTCGAATTCCCTGAAATTGAAAGCAACCTCAACAGGAATTTCATTCCCCATTTTTGTTTGATAATATAATTGAATAACGAATGCGTGTTTCTTTTTCAGTTGATCCCAGTATTCGCTCCAAACATCGCTGGTAAATTCAGGTACTATATCAAAAATAGTGGAGTTTTGAAGCTTTTCTTTTTTATAAATCAGCATCTTACAGGCCGATTGATTGGTATAAATAATGTCTCCTTTCCTGTTTATCCAGATGATCGCGTCAAAAGCCAGGTCAATAGAAAATCTTGCAATCCTTAATTCAGATGTTTTTTGCTGTACTCGTAAGTCCAACTCCCTGTTAATTTTCTGTATTTTTTTACTTTTCCTTCGGATCGTTTTGTTTTGTCGATATAAAAGAAATACAAAGATTATCAATGTAATAAGTACAATTAATATTAGAATAATCTGGAATCGCTGTTTTAAAATTTTTTGCTCCTGATCGATTAATTCATTCTCTGCCTTCAGTTTTTCATAGCGTGCAATGTATTCAGAAATCCTCTGGTTAGTTAAATTTTCATATAATGAATCTTTACTAATGCTATATTCTTTAAAATAGTGTAACGCTTTACTTGGGTTTCCCAGTTTTTCATAAGCCTGTGATAGAAGAAAGCAGTTATCTATTAATCTTTGTTTGAGTTTGTTTTTATGAGCTATTTCGTTGCCATCTAATAATACTTCAATTGCATGGTTGTTATTTCCCATTTTAATATAAACATCTCCCAGGTAATTATATGCTTCGGTAATTCCATTGGGGTTATCCAGTTCAAGCCATTCTTCAAGCATCTGTGTATAATAATCGATTGCTTGCTCAAACTCCCCTGCCGAAGCATGAACGTGTCCAATGTTTCCAATGGTATTCGCAATTCCTGTTTTACTGTTTAATTTATATTTTATCTCTAAAGACCGGTTTAAATAATCAAGAGCTAAAGCAAAATTACCTTTTACCCTGAATATCATTCCAATATTATTTAAACAACGCGAAATTCCATCTTCATCACTTATTTCCCGATAGATAATTAATGCTTTTTGATATTGTTCCAGGGCTGCATTTTCATTGCCTAAATTATAATAAATAACCCCCATGTCTTTTATGGCAGTAGCAATATCAAGTTTATTCCCACATTCTTCATAACAAAATAAAGCTTCCTGGATCAAATTAATCGCCTTATTATAGTTGTTAAAACGCATATAAGTTAATCCTAAAGCATGTTTTATTTCGGCAATTGCTTTATCATCCAACACACTTGTGTAATGATCTAATAAATTTTGAAAATTTGCTTCAGCATCGTAAAAATCACCATTAGCATAATTCAACTTCCCTTGCTGAAACAACACCTTACTAATATAAACCTCATCATTCAAACTGTCGGCAGTTTGTCGAGCTAAATCAATTAATTGGTTAGATCGATCATAGTCAATGGTAATTAGTTTCTTAGCAGAATCGAGTAAAAAATCTATTTGCTTTTCGGATGACTGCTGTAAAATGCTATCAGGAAAGTTAAAACGATTTTGAGTATTGTGTTGATTTCCAAACAAAAATCCTTGGACAGATAATAAAAATATTAAAAAAATGACTGCTTTTTTTAAAATACCCATGAATGAATTAAATTAATGTATTATTTCTAAGCCAAAAATAAAATTAAAAAAAATAGCTTAAAAATTTGCTTTATAATATCAAAATATTTTATTTTTGACCAACCGCTCATTCAAAAATGTTTTTTAAAATGAGTTTTCATAAACAACCTAACCATATCCAAATATGTCACCAAAAACACCAGAACAATTCGAAGAAATAAGAGAATCGAAAAAAAAACTGATAATGGAAACAGCGCTGGAGTTGTTTGCCAATGAAGGTTTTCATACAACTCCAATCAGCAAAATTGCAACCAAAGCGGTTATATCCAAAGGCCTTATTTACAATTATTTTAAAAGTAAAGAAGATCTGCTTTCGCATATTTTCCATGATATCATGGACAGGACTATGGAAATGCTGGACCCTAACCATGATGATATAATAACCAACGAAGAAGCAGAAGGCTTTTTCGACCGCTTTTTTGATATACTCACCTCCAACCCGCAGGAATGGAAACTGTTTTATCAGTTATCGGTGCAACAAGATGTAATGACACTGCTCATGGCAGAAAATATAAAACAGCGGTCGCAAGAAAACCAAAAATTAATACTCAACTATTTTAGCCAACAAAATTTTAAAGACCCTGAGCTAGCTATCGTTATGTTCTCTTCCGTTATTAAAGGGTTTACTTTAATGTATGCCTTTGCTCCGGAAATGTTTCCAGATGATTTATTAAAAAAGATTAAAGCCCAATTAAAAGAAATGTTCATTAATAAAGATCAACAGAATAAAAGTAAAGAAATTAAGCTCGACGAAAGGCTTGGTTACTATTTACTTTAATATTTATAAACAATCATAAAATTTTTAACCGATGAGAAGAATAGTTTTTGCATTTTTCCTGATTTTTTTATCTGCCCATATTTTTGCTCAAAATGCAACAGAAATTATAAAAAAGGCCGATGAAAAATGGAATGGAGAAAAATCCAGTCAAAGTCAGATGACCATGAAGATTATTCGCCCCAAATGGGAAAGAACGATTGAATTTAAGAACTGGACACTGGGTAGAGATTATGCACTTACCCTGATAACATCGCCTGCAAAAGAAAAGGGACAAACCTTTTTAAAGCGTGGAACAGAAATGTGGAACTGGATGCCAGCCATAAACCGGATGATAAAACTACCACCGTCGATGATGGCAGATGGCTGGATGGGTTCGGACTATACCAATGACGATATTTTAAAAGAATCATCAATGGTAGTGGATTTTACCCACAAAATTGTCGGTTCAGACAATATTGACGGATGGGAATGCTGGAAAATTGAAATGACGCCAAAAGAAGATGCTGCCGTGGTATGGGGAAAAATAATCCGGTGGATTAGTAAAGAAGAGTACATGATGATGAAATCGGAGTATTACGACGAAGACGAATATTTGGTAAAAACTGAGTTTGCTTCGAATGTTAAAACAATGGATGACAGAAAAATACCAACTAGGATTGAAATCATTCCTGCAGATAAAGACAACCAAAAAACAGTAGTAATAATAAACGATATGAAATTCAATATCGACATCAACGATTCATTTTTTTCACAGCAAAACATGAAAAGGGTACGTTAAAATTCAATCATAAAATAATATCATATGAAACCCTCATGCACTGTTTTACACAACAAGGATATGAATAAAACATGAGGGTTCGCTGAACACCTTAAAAATAAACAATCGTGTGAGGCAACAAATACCATTAAAGACAAATAGAAAAATGTAACATTCAAATATTCAGTAGTTTAACCAAAATATATTCGAATGAACAAAATAAAAATAGCATGGCGAAACCTTTGGAGAAATAAGCGAAGGACACTAATTACGGTAGCTTCGATATTTTTTGGTGTGCTCATTTCCACCGTAATGAGCTCTCTCCAGGACGGAACCTATGGTAATATGATTGATATGATGGTAAAATTATCATCGGGCTATTTACAGGTACAGCATCCTGAATACCAAGAAAACAGATCAATCAACAATGCTTTTTCGCCAACAAAAGAGATGTTGGAAGATATCCATTCAACTGATAAAATAAAAAGCGTTTCGCAACGGCTCGAATCATTTGCCCTAATGTCTTCGGGCCCAAACACACGTGGTGGTGCGGTAATTGGTTTCGAACCGGAAAAAGACGAACATACATCAAACCTTCAAAACTGGATTCACAAAGGCAGCTTTTTAGAAAAAGGAGACAACGGTATTTTACTTTCTTACAATATAGCCAAACACCTTGGAATGGAATTGAATGATACGCTTGTTTTAATAAGCCAGGGTTATCATGGTGTTACCGCTGCAGGAATATATCCTGTGAAAGGGATACTCAAATTTGCTACGCCACAGCTTAATAACATCGGTGTATTTATGGATATTACTGCTGCGCAAGAGTTTTATTCGGCTTACGGAATGGTTACTTCGCTTATGATCATGGTTGAAGGTTATGCAGATGTAAACCGCGCAGAAAAAAAGCTGGAAGAAATAACAAACGGGCAGTTTGCTGTTTTAAACTGGCAGGAATTAAACCCTGAGATGGTACAATTCCTTGAAAGCGATAAAGCCGGAGCCGTAGTTATGAAAGCCATTCTTTACATCGTTATTGGCTTCGGAATTTTCGGTACCATTATCATGATGGTTGCAGAAAGAAGAAGAGAGCTGGGAGTTATGGTCGCCGTGGGAATGCAAAAAATAAAGTTATCTCTTATTCTTTTTTACGAAACAATTTTTATCGGAATAACCGGCGTTCTTACCGGATTTATAGCCAGCATTCCGGTCATTTTGATATTGGTTGAAAAACCAATTCCACTACCCGATGAGCTTGCCGATGCTTATCTGCAATATGGTTTTGAACCATATATCTTTTTCGGTACAGCCCCGTCGGTGTTTATTAACCAGGTATTAACGGTTTTTATCATTACACTGATAATATCATTATATCCGATTTTTAAAGTAAAAAACCTTAAAGTAACGAAGGCTTTAAGAGCATAAAATTTCAATTTTTAAAATGATAATATTATGATTTGGTCTGTATCATGGCGCAATGTATGGCGAAACAAAACCCGAAGCATGGTTATTATCTCAGCCATTGCCCTGGGTGTTTTTGCCGGCGTTTACACAATTGCATTTATGTTTGGATGGGTAAATCAACGCATCAATGCAGTAATCAATACCGAAATTTCTCATATTCAGGTTCATCATCCCGAATACATAGAAACAAATGATGTACATGATTTTATCCCTGATATAAAAACAATACAATCGGCAGCAGAAAATAAAACTCAGGTAAAAGCCGTTTCTTCGCGAGTTTTATCAACCTGTATGATTTCATCGGCGGAAACCGGCTCAGGTTTACAACTTGTTGGTATCGATCCGAAAAAGGAACAACAAGTTACCAATCTGCACGAAAAAATAATCGAAGGAGATTACTTCGAAGAAACAAAGAAAAACCAGATTGTTATAGGCAAAAAACTAGCCGATAAGCTGAAAGTAAAACTCCGCTCAAAAGTAGTGATTACACTCACCGAAATGGATGGAACCCTTACTGGCGGAGCTTTTAGGGTAACCGGTATTTACCAGACAGCTAACTCGGCATACGACGAGATGAAAGCTTTTGTAAGGGCCTCGGACTTGAAAAGGTTAATAAAGATAGACGAACATGCCGGGCACGAGCTGGCAGTCCTTTTAAATGAAAACAATCAGGTGGAGCAGGTTGCCAGCGAACTAAAATCAGCATTTCCTGACTTACAGGTCATGTCGTGGCTGGAAATAATGCCCGACATGAAAATGATGAACGAAAGTATGAATTTAATGATGTATATTTTTGTAGTCATCATATTACTCGCCTTAGGTTTTGGAATTGTAAATACCATGTTGATGGTAATCTTAGAAAGAATTAAAGAAATTGGAATGCTCATGGCTGTTGGAATGAACAAACTGCGTGTTTTTTCGATGATCGTTCTCGAAACGGTATACCTGTCGTTAACCGGAGGGGTCATTGGAATTGCACTTGCTTTGGTATTAATAGCAATTACAGCTCACACCGGGCTCGATCTGTCGTTATGGGCCGAAGGGTTAAATTCACTCGGATTTGATGCTGTAATATATCCCGAAATAGGATTTGATTCGGTAATTGTAGTTACGATTCTTGTGATTTTAACGGGTATTTTAGCAGCCATTTATCCGGCAAAAAAAGCTATAAAACTTAACCCTGCTGATGCATTAAGAATAGAAATGTAAAAAATAAATTTAAATATATAGCCATGAAAATAGTAGAACTAAAAAACCTGGTAAAAATATACAACGATTCAGAAGTAAAAGTTAAAGCTGTAGACAATATCAACCTAAATTTCGAAGAAGGTGAGTTTGCAGCCATTGTTGGCCCTTCGGGTTCAGGAAAAACAACATTGCTCAATTTAATTGGCGGGCTGGATGCGCCTACTGAAGGAGAAATTATTATTAATAATACCAATATCGGTAACTTAAGCTCTTCGGAGCTTATTAATTTCAGGCTTCAGAATATCGGTTTTGTTTTCCAGGCTTATAACCTGATACCCGTATTAACAGCCAAAGAAAATGTGGAATTTATTATGGAGCTTCAAGGTAAAAAGGGCAAAGAAAGAAATGAACGGTCGATGGAGCTATTGTCGGCTGTTGGGCTGGGAGAACGGGTAAACAGCCGCCCTTCAAAACTCTCTGGCGGACAGCAGCAACGCGTAGCTGTTGCCAGGGCACTGGCATCTAAACCCAAATTCGTATTAGCCGATGAGCCAACCGCTAATCTCGATTCTAAATCAACAGAAACATTACTCGATATAATGGAACAATTAAATAAGGAAGAAAAGATCACCTTTATTTTTTCAACCCACGACCAACGCGTGGTAAACAAAGCACATAGAGTTATTACTGTGGAAGACGGACGAGTAGTTTCTGATGAGAAAAGGAAATAGAAGAAGATGCAGCAGGATTCAAGATGCAGGTATAAGACACCAGAATATAATATCTAAACATTTAAGCTATAAAGATCTGGAAATTTATAAATTAGCATTTAAACTGGCAATTGAAGTCCATAATATGACCATGACTTTACCAAAATTTGAACTATACGAAGAAGGAAGTCAAATACGGAGATATTCAAAAAGCGTGCCCACAAATATTGTAGAAGGTTATGACAAACGAAATTACAAAAATGACTTATTACGATCTTTAACTATTGCTCATACAGAATATGATGAAACGATAAACCATCTTGATTTAATCTGGGAAACAAAATCACATTTCAAACAAATAATTTTTATGCGGGATATATACTGAAACATGCATCCTGTATCTTGTTTCTAAATAATGATGCTTATGAAAAAAATATTATCCATCATGTTATTGATGATTATTTCAAGTGTTTTAAAAGGACAAGAAAAAGAATCTGTTCTTAAAAACATGCAGTTAAATGGCTATGTAAAATATATGAACACAGTCATGTTTAATGATGTTGATTCTATTTGGCTTGTGGATAACCTGATACATAACAGGCTAAATTTTAGATGGTACATGAACGAGAACCTAACACTGGCAGTCGAAGCCCGAAACAGGATGATGTATGGCGATTTAAACAAGATGATCCCTGGATATGCAAATATGGTTCAGCAAGATGACGGGGCCCTTGATTTTTTGACAACAAACGTGGTAGAAGGAAAATCATTTTTAATCAATACATCCATCGACAGAGCTTATGTTGAATACAATTTAAATAATTTTGTTGCAACCATAGGCCGGCAACGAATCAATTGGGGCCAATCGTTTGTATGGAATCCCAATGACATTTTTAATGTCTATTCTTTTTTCGATTTCGATTATGAAGAACGTCCGGGTAGCGATGCCTTGCGATTACAATATTATACAAGCTTTACATCAGTTGCCGAGTTAGCTGTAAAAATGAATAAAAACCAAAATATAACAGCTGCCGGATTATATCGTTTTAATAAATGGGGTTACGACTTACAGTTTATGGGGGGTATTTTAGATTCAACCGATTATATTTTAGGTGCAGGCTGGTCGGGAAATATCAAAAACGCTGGATTTAACGGTGAAATCAGTTATTTTCATCCGCAAAATAATTTTTCTGACACATCAGGGATTGTAATACTAACCGCAGGTACAAACTATATGTTCGACAATTCGCTATACGTCCAACTGGAGGGTATTTACAACGGCTATTTCGATAAATTAAACATCCAAAGTTTTAATGATTTATATTTTATGCCCATGTCGGTAAAAACCATGTCGTACAGTAAATTTTCGTGGTTTGGACAGGTAAGTTATCCTTTTCATCCATTGGTAAATGCTACGTTAGCAATGATGTATTTCCCTTCGTTAGGAAACGGTTATTTTTTAATGCCATCAGTATCTTACTCAGCCAGCAATAATTTTGAATGTTCGCTATACGGCCAGCGATTTGAAGGTAAATTTGGCGGGCAATACGATAGAATGACATTACTATTTTTACGGTTTAGGTATAGTTTTTAGCAAGCTTAATTAACCTTTTTCAACGTTTAAAACTTTAGAAAAGCCCTTAAAGGACTAATACAATTCTCTGATCCTCTTAGCAATATAATCATCATCCAAATCCAAAATACACTTAAAATGTTTTTTAGGGCATTTAGTAAAACCAATTTTAGTACACGGGCGGCATTTTAGCCCTTTTATTTCCATGATTTCAGATTGGGGATGAGGCAGATAAGGATACATGCCAAACGCTGGAATCGTGTTACCCCATACCGAAACAATCTTTTTCTTAAAAGCACTTGCTATGTGCATTAATCCGGTATCTGGCGTTAGAATAACATTGGCCTGTTTAATGATCGAAGCTGATTGATTGATATTAAACTTACCACAGGCGTTATATATATTGGTGCCAACAGTACTTTTTATCTTTTCAGCCTCATCCTGGTCATCCGGGCCACCTAATAAAACAACCGGTTTATCAATTTTTTGGCATATGGATATAATTTTTTCCGGAGGAAGTTTTTTGGTATTATGATAAGCTCCTACCACAATCCCCACAAATCCATTTTTTAATTCATCCGAAATAATTTTTAAATCTACCTGGTCTTCATTAGGAATAAAATAATCAAGTCCCTGAAAGTCATTCTGAATATCGAAAATAGAAAGGTTTTCTAAATAACGGTCTACAATATGATTATCGGGCAATTTATTCTTTTTAAAATTTACCATCAACCATTTTTCCTTATTGAGCTTATCAAAAGAAAAAGAGATGATTCTTAACCTGTTTTTTACCCTGAAAGAGCGTATGTTTTTATGTAAATCGATGACATAGTCAAAATGCTCATATTTCAATTCACGGATAGCATCAGCGAATGATTTTTTTAAAACATGCACTTTGTCAATGTATGGATTGCCTTCAATAATTTTTGCAAACTGTGGTTTGGTTAAATAATGTATTTCAGCATCTTCAACCTGATTTTTAATACATCTTACCACCGGAGTTGTTAGCACAATATCGCCAATAGAACTAAAACGAATAATTAAAAAACGGACTTTTTGCATTGTTTATTAACGTATTTTACTAAAGAACATGGTTAAAGCAAGCCAGTATTCCTTGCTTGACGAATTTTTATTCCATAATGACTTGGAACCATGTTCTCCATGGCCTTTTTCGGGTGCAAATATCGTTTTATTTGTGGAAGGAACAAAACTAAACATCTCTTTTATGTATGGCTCTTCTCTTTTGGAACCAGTAACAAAAACCGGTTTTTCCAAATCTTTTAATTCCGATTTAATGTTAATTTCCGGTTCGAAAAACTCTCCCGGGCTAAAAGCAATTACAGCCTTAATATCAGGATTATCTTTTGCCATTAATAAGCTTAATGATGCTGAAAAGGAACTGCCAAAAAGAATAACAGGCTTATCACTTTGTTGCTTCACCCATTTTATGGCTGCCTTAATATCCTTTATTGAACTTAAATAATCGGTTGAATATCCTTTTTGAACGGCTATCAGGGCGGTTTGATTTTGGATGTAATTTACTTCGCCACCCGATCGTAAGTCGACAGCCAGGCAGTTATAGCCAAACTTAACAATTTTACGGGCAGTATTTTTGTATTCACCACGACTATAGCCTGCCTGGTGAAAAAGAATAACATATGGTTTAGATTGGTTTACATGATAAAGATCGGCTATAACCTGCAATCCATCCTCTGCTGGGAAAGAAACTTTTTTCTGAGCACTTAAAAAGTTATAACAAAAAACAAAAAAAACAACCAACAGAAAGTTCTTCATAAATAACTTACTCTTTGATGGATTCTGCCAAAATAATCACTTGATTATTTTTTACTTCAATTACGCCGCCATCAATATAAAAAAATGATTCAGCTGAACCCTCTAATATTTTTACTCTTCCTTTTTCCAGTGTTGAAATTATCGGGGCATGATACTCAAGCACCTCAAATAATCCTTTTGTTCCGGGAACCTGTACTAAGTCTACTTTCCCTGAATACACTTTTTTATCAGGCGTAATAATTTCCAATTGCATAACGTCCAATTATTTCTAAATGTAAG
>CAZSIC010000111.1:0-11057 GCA_964606845.1 uncultured Bacteroidales bacterium | reverse complement strand
CCTTTTATTGATTTAACCGAAGAATTGATATCTTTTAAAAAAGGGTTGTAAAAAAAGCCCCGGCTTTGTGCACATTGTTGTGGTTATTGCTATGGTGTAGGAAAGCAAGGAATTATGTGCTTTGTGCCGGGACTTTTGGGAACTAACAAAAGTTTTCTAATTATTGTCTGGCATCGTAATTAAAAAGTTGACCTTCAAGTTCTACAAAAAGGTTTTCTACATCTGCACCAGCAGCTGCCTGGCTCATAGTATTGAATAGTTGTTTTCCGGACTTGTCGCTTTGATCAGCTTTTTTTCCTTCAGCAATATCAATATCTTTGGAAAGTTGGAAAAATACAATTAATGTTGGTTCTCCATTAATAACAGACCGTATAGATTTCTCTTCACCATCTATGGAAACAACATTAAAAACAGGCATTTTATGGCCTACCATAAAATCGTTTTTTCTGAGTTTCATGTCTCTTCTGGCAGTTTTTGCTGTTTTTTCTTTCTTAACATATTTTTTAAAGTGGTCTGATAATTTATCATTGTCTACACAACGACGTTTTTCAATATTGTTTCCTTGTTGAAGAATATGATATCCTTGTGTAGCACAAACTCCTTCTTTGTCAAAAAGCATGAAGCCATTTTTTAAATCTTTTTCATTCCACAATTCCGCTAAAAATTCCGGTTCACCTTCAAATGTTTCTTTTGCTGCTCCAGCCACGCTTGCAAATGCTTTAGCGGTAGAGTTTGCTTTTGCTTTAGATTGTAGATTGGGGGTGTAATAAAATTCAAGATTAGGATAAAGGCTTTCATCCAATGTTTCATTTTTCTCCCCAATACCCAATACAACAACTTTTGGTATTTGTCCAACAGTTAATGAACTAATTAATAAAAAAAGTGCTGAGATTAATACATTTCTTAGTTTCATAATTTTCTCCTCCGATTTTAATTTAATGATTATATTTATTCTAAACTATTTAATTGATTTAATAAAAGACTTTTATATTGATTTTCTACATCAAACTTTACCCCTTCGACACAAAACAAAACGCCCTGATCAATAACATAACTTTCAATAAAGCTGGTATTCAATAATATCTTATCGGCAATTTGTATAATATTGTAGTTTGAAAATGAGTGTTTGTAATGCTCAATTTTTTCGGGTAAAAGATGTGATGTATCATCAATAAGATGTAAAAATAAGCCTGTATCCTCTTCTTTGATACAAAAAATTTCGGCTATGGCAACCTTAATAAAACTATCTGCTGTTTTTATAAAAACTAATTTTTGATCGTCGAATACCGAATGAATTTTTTGTATTAAAATATCAAGGTCAATGTTATAATCTTCTTCGGTAAGGCACAGCCTAATTTGATCGGCATTAGCGGTAATGAAAGATTTTAATTCTTCTTTACACGTGGTGTCATCTATAATTATAAGATTATTCATGCCTCAATTATTTGGCATGAAAGTACAACAGATTATTATAATATTTTGAGCCGATTAAAATTTGCAGGGTTTGAATTAAAATTCGTAAGAATAATGATGAAATTTGAAAAAGCAGTTTGCAATAACTTTATTGCGCAATTTGTAAAGCCAAATCAATATACCCGAAGATATCTTCTGGATGATGATTGATTTTGTTACGGCTTCTTTTGTGGCCTAACCTGACAATCACTAAGTTTTCAGACGGGATAGTAATGATATACTGTCCTAAAATACCTCTGGCATAATAAAATATAAAATTTTTGTATTGCCCTAACCACCAATGGAATCCATAAAAGTCAACCGGTTTATTATCTTCGTCCATCAAATAATAAGCTGGCATTAGCGCTTTCGATAAATAATTTACAGGCACTATTTGATTATCATTCCATTTGCCATTATTGGCAACTAATTGCCCGATACGGGCAAAATCCCTGGCATTTGCATTAAAACAACAATAAGCCTTTTCTACACCATTTTTCTGATCTAGACTCCAAAGGGCATCATGTTTAGCTCCAATGGGTTGCCAAAGTTTTTCCGAGGCATATTTGCTTAAAGTTTTTTGAGTTACACGCTCCAGCATGATGGCTAAAAGTTGAGTGTTGGCAGTAATATAATCGTAATAAACTCCAGGTGTATCCATTGCTTTGGCGTTTAAAACCAGTTTATTTAGTTCATTTCCATAGTAAGCTTTTGTAGTTACCGAAAATGGGTTGTAATAGCTTTCGTTCCATTTTAAACCCGAACTCATGGTTAACAAATGGCGTATGGTAATCTCTTTTCTTTGTTCGGTTTTAAATTCCGGAATATATTGATATACATAATCATCCACCGAATTAATTTTTTCTTCAGCAATAGCTACTCCAATTAACAAGCTTACTATACTTTTTGCCATCGAAAATGAGTTGGAAATTGTACTATCGGTAAATTGTTGGTGGTATGATTCGAATAAAACAGATGTATCTTTAATAACCAAAAAGGCGGAGGTTTGATATTGATTTAAAAAATTAAGTTCATCTTGATTTAACTTATATTGGTTATAATTGCTATGTAGTTTCCATGCTTTTTCCTCTCCGGCTTCAACTTTTCTGTTATGAAATAATTTATAATCATCAATATCAGCAACATTGTAAAATAGTGCTTTTCTGAAGTATGGGTTAGGTTGCAACATCAGAAATAAAAGACCCAGTAATAGCAATCCCGGGATATATATTTTAAAAATTTTTTGCATTTATGATTTTGTAGTTGTGTTTAAATACTTATTTAAAACAGAAAGTAATTTTTTAGGCTTTACCGGTTTTGTAAGATAATCATTCATCCCTAATAGTAGCCCTTTTTCAATATCACCAGGCATGGCATAAGCAGATTGAGAAATTACCGGAATATTTTTATTGATCTTTCTAATGTATTTTGTGGCTTCGTAGCCATCCATTTCCGGCATTTTAATGTCCATAATAATTAAGTCTGTTTCATTATGCTGCTTAAACATTTCTATGGCTTCTTTACCATTTGTAGCTCTAAGCAATTTTGCTCCTGTTTTTTTCAACACCTCTTCTATATAGTAAAAATTAGTTGGTTCATCTTCAGCGATAAGTATCGTTTTATTATACCATTGGTACGATTCAATATTTTTTGATGGGTCTGTTTTCTTTTTACTTTTTTTAACTTTATTATGGGGTAATGTAAAATAAAATGTTGAACCGGTGCCTTGGATAGACTCCACCCATATTTTGCCACCAAGCAGTTCAATAAGGCTTTTACAAATGGCAAGGCCTAATCCTGCACCCCGATATAATTTTGTTTTATTGTCTTCGATTTTTCTAAACCGTTCAAAAGCATATTCTTTTTTATTTTCATCCATGCCAACACCACTGTCTTTAACAAAAAATAAAAAAGTATTTGGCTTTTGAATTTCATACCCAAAGGTTATAAAACCATCATCTGTAAATTTAAAGGCGTTATCTAATAAGTTTGAAATGATTTGATTTAACCGTAATGGATCAGTAATGGTTACTACGTCTTTATTTTCATCGGGCATATCCAGATTTAAATCAATATTGTCTTTTCCTTTTTGTTTTTTTATTTCTTTATAGGATTCAAAAATTTCAATTAGTACTTTATTAATATCACATTCTTTTTGAATAATTTTTAACTGTCCTGCTTCAATTTTTGATACATCAATGATATCATCAATAAGATGTAAAAGATTATTTCCGCTATTATGTATTAATTTGATATAACTTTGTTTTTCTTCGTTTGTTATAGTTGAATCGGGCATGGTAAGCAGTTCGGTAAAACCGAGAATGGCATTCATCGGAGTTCGTATTTCGTGCGACATGTTCGCCAGGAAAGCAGATTTAAGCTGATCGCTTTCTTCAGCTTTGATTTTGGCTTTAACTAAATTTCTTTCAGCCTCATCGCGTGCAGCTTCCCTATTAAGAATTTGCTCAAGCATATTATTAAAATCTTCGTAAAGAATACCTATCTCATCATTGCTTTTTCGTTCAATCCGAACATCATAATTACCTCCTTGAGAAATTTTCCTGGTGAGTTTTGCCAGATTAAGTATAGGTTGTGAAATAGGTTTTTGTAATCCTCTCGCAAGGAAAAAAGAAAATATCATCATGCCGATTAAAACAACAAGCATAATTAAAATATACTCTTTTATTTTTTCTGTCAACATTGAAGTGTCTACTGTAGTCACAATTATTCCATATTGTAGCCCTTTATAATTGATGGGATGTTCAATGATTAAAGCATTTTTTTCGAAATGATATTCTGTTTCAGTTAATTCATCGGGATCCTCGTACATAGGAGAGGTAAAGGAATCTTGATTTTTTTTATAAGATGCAAAGAAAATACCATTGCGATCATAAATCACGCCACTAAGGATATCAGGAATTGCTTCCATTTTGGATAATATTTCTTCGGCACCTTCATTGTCGTCAAAAGTTAACGATGCTACTGAATAGTCTCCAACCAAACCAGTATTCATTATTGAGTTTGCCAAAAGATTTTTTTTCAGGCTGTTAATGTCACTAATTCCAATAATTATAAATCCTACTAAAAGCGTAACAGTGCTGGTTAGTAAAATGATTCCAACAATTTGATTTTTTATTGATATGTTTTGGAATAGCTTCATTATTATTCTTCAACAGGTTGAACGATTCTAGCCGAGTTAAGTAAATAAAAACTCATTTGTAAAGGTGATTTTAACACAGCTGTTTCGTTTATTTCAAAACGTAATTTATTATCTTTTTCAAAAAAATTAATTAAAACTCCTTGTTCAGCAAATCCTTGTGTTTCACTAACTGTTAATATGGGTTTGTGCCTTGTTAAGGCAATTATTTCATCTAAATTATTTTTTTCCGATGCTGCAATAAATAGGATATGGCTTCCCTCAATATCTTTCAAATTCTCAATTTCTTTGATGATTACCCTTTTCTTTTTAATTTCTTGGATAGCATAGATTTGTTTCAGGTTTTCGGTTAAAGGTGTTTTACCAATAACAGAAATTATAAAAGGTTGATTAATATCGTCCATTAAGGATTCTTCTGGCCATGTAATAAAGCGGGAGAACTTTTCTAAGTAAACGGCTTTTAAAACATATATACTTGCCTGCGAAAATACCTGTATTGGTTGTAAGGCAAGGATAAAAACAAGGATTGCCTTTATTAAAAAAGTTGAAAAGTTATGATGTATTATGATATGTTTATTTAAAATATTTCTCACAAATTATTTCCCGTAGTAACTTAATTCAACATATTCTTTATTTTCAAATCCCCATATCACTATTTTAGGTACAGGATCTCCGTTCATGTCAAAATTAATTGGCCCTGTCGCACCTTCGTAATTAATGGGTTTACCTTTTAATAGTATATTCTTACCAATATCAAATTCATTGACATTTATTTTTATTACTTCATCGATTGGTTCATAATAATCCTCGCCTGATATCTCGCGTAAATATTGTTTTATTTGTAATGGATTGGTTGTATTTCCTTTCTGCATGGCGTATGCCATACAATAAACTGCATCGTAGGCATGCTCTGAATAAGTTGCAGGTAGAAAACCAAACCTCGACTGGTAATTATTTTTATATAAAGCATAATTTGGGTTTCCCTCGTTGGTACTGGTTATTCCCAAAATATCATCGAGCAACTCCGGATTTCCATTGGTTTTAATTTCTTCGGCTAAAATACCATCGTTAACAAATACAAGCGGTTTTACAGCTAATGACTGGTATTTAGCGTTGTTATAAATTTTATTGGTAAGCACCGATATTTCCGAATTAAAGGCAACAATATAAAGCAAATCAATATTCTGATTAAAAAGGGTATTCATCTGGTAATCGAAATTATATTCGCTAAGGTTAATTTCATCAACGGGAAAGTTAACATTTGCAGTAATTGTTTCTCCAAGTTCTGTAAAATTTTCAATAATAATATTCGAAAGCCCGCTTCCAAATCTGTCGTCCCGGTAAAGAATTGCTGCCTTATTTAGCTCCAGTGAATCGTAGCAATAGCTTGCCGAAATTGTTCCGAAAGTATAATCGGAAGGGCAGGTACGCCAAATCAAATTATTATCGTTTAAGAATGTAAGCTCAGGTGTGGTAGCCGAATAGCTCATCATAAGCATATTATACTCGATGCATGCTTCTGCCATTTCAACCGCTACAGAAGAAAATGTTGGGCCAATGACAATATCGACTCCCTGGTTTTTTAATTCTTGAATGATTGCAACTCCTGTTTCAGGATTACCTGCCGAGTTTTTAAAAATTAATTCGATCTCTCGTTTTTCTCCATTAATTTCGAGCCCTCCCTTTTGATTAATTTCCTCTGCAGCCAGATGCGCTCCAAAAAAAATGTTTTCTACCGACTGACGCAAAACAGAAATGTCTCCAATAACAGCTATTTTTACAGGGTTTTCGTATTGTTTTTGATTGTAATCTTCGGTTAAATTTTCACAACCAGATAAAAAACCAACAAAACCAATGATAGCGACTAATATTTTTATATATTTTTTAACCATTTCCATAAGCTCAATGGATTAAATGTAATGCGTAAATTTAAAATAAACAGATCTTCCTAAAGCAGGAATATCGTAATTTTTAAAACCAGGATAATAATATTTGTAATCTAACAAGTTTTCAATTTTTAAAATAATTCTTGATTTACTGTTCTTAATAATTTCTAAATCAGTAGAAGAAATCATTAAATCAATAACATAATAGGGTTCTAGTTTATAGCGATTCGTAGCATAATTAATCGGATCATAAACAAAGTTGTTTTGGTCGCTGGCAATTCTTGAACTTACATACCGAGCTTCTAAATTTAAATTTAAATAATAATCAGGAATACGGAATGTATTACCAAACTTGAGCATGTGCGATGGATATAAAGCTGTATTAATTTTGATAGTTTCTGAAATGGGATTATCTTTTTCGATGATACTTTTCTGATAAGAATAATTGAGGTAATAATTGTTGTTTTTTTGTGTAACATTTATTTCTGCTTCAATCCCTCCGGAATAAATATTTGAAATATTGCCGGCTGTAATATTTGAAACCTGTCCGTAAGGTAAAAGGTATTCAATCTTATCTTCGATTTCGGTATAAAACAGGTTTGTATTGAAATTTATTTTTTTCGAGAGTTTACCCATTATTGCCCACTCCAGCGTTTTTGCTTTTTCGGGTTTTAGGTCAGGATTTCCGACAAACCCACCGGGGCTTATATAGTTTGTATAAAGCTGTATAGGTGAGGGGGCATTAAACGAGGTCCCATACATTAATTTAGTGCTTAAATCGCTGCTTAAATGATAAACGCCAGCAAGCCGGTAAGTTAAAACATTGCCGTAAATATTGTGCATGTCGTATCGGTATCCGCCAGTAAATGTTAATTCTTTTAGAAAAGAGAGATCGAAAAATTCTGCCGGATTTAATATCATTTGTAAAAATATACCCAGGTTATTAAAATATTTTTCGCCATCGGTACCTCCGGGGTTAAGACTCTTTATACCCGAAGTGTTCATGGTATAAAACTTCTGATGTTCGTGTATATCAGCATTAAAATCAACACCCAGCGAAACAATGTTAATATCATCGAAGAAATAGGAAAAATTACCGCTTAAATCGTAGCTGTTATATTTCAGATCCCTTTCAATCCATTCTGAAGGATCGGTATCGTCGTCAAATATCTCTTTATTTATAGGTTTCCCAAAGCTGTGGGCAAAAGAAAAGTCAGCAGTGAGATTATCTAACAGTTTGTTAGAATATTGGAGCCTTTGGTAAGCATTAAAAAGACTGATTTGGTTATTATGGGTTAAAGTCCCCCAATCGGCAAATTCGGCATGTGAGTTAATATTTTGATTAGCCATGTCGAATGTAAATTTGCCAAAATTTTTGGTTTCGTAATTCATTTTTACATATACGCTCATAGGAGCGGATTCGTTTCTTTGGCTTATATCATCCGAGGAATAAATGTTTTGTCCCGGTATATTCTTAGGGCTAAAACCTGAATAGTCTAACTGAGCATATGAGCTAGCAAATAAGAAGTCGAAGTTTTTTTTCGCGCCTCCAATAATTGTGCTTAACCCAAATGATGTGTTTTGATTTATTGTTCCTAAAAAATGAGATACTGCATTAGCGTTAAGGTTTTCTCCTTTTTTGGTAATAATATTTATAACACCTAAAAATGCGTTTTTTCCATAAAGTGCAGAATTTGGGCCACGGATAATTTCAATTTTATCAATTGCTTCGATCGGAATCAATGATAAACCTAAATAATTATCTGAATTAGGGCGAAAAGAAACATTTTGTCCGTCAATCATTACTTTAATTAACCTGGAATAACTTCGAACGCCTCCGTTAATTCCACGTATACCCATGTTGGGCTGAAAATGGTCGTTTATAAAATCTAAACCAGCAATATTATTTAGGGCTTCGTCAACACTGCTGTATCCTCTTTCTTTAATTTGATTAGCAGTAACAACCGATACAATAGAAGGTGCATCTATAATGTTTTGATTTTGCCTAACTGCAGAAACTATCTCAACATCCATTAGATCTTCTAGCGAAAGCTC
Source organism: uncultured Bacteroidales bacterium (assembly GCA_964606845.1). Taxonomy (GTDB): domain Bacteria; phylum Bacteroidota; class Bacteroidia; order Bacteroidales; family UBA12077; genus UBA12077. The sequence continues at coordinate 2,507 of CAZSIC010000111.1, read as the reverse complement.
AAAAAGACGGCTTGTATGGAGCGTGTCTGTTTCCTGAGCTAATGAATAAAAGCTAACAATAAAATTTAATAAAAACAGTAATAAATAGTTGATAAAACCTTTCATCATAAAAAATTGATTAATCAGAGTGTGTAATATATAGAAAATTATGAATCTATCCTAAAAATAAAAAAAATTATAGTATTGACTATGATTTAATTTGAAGACCTGATGTACAATTTCTACAAATTTCTATTTTTTTTCGGTTTTTTAAAACTTGTTTTCTGAATTTGGTAAATTCTTTTGAGTACCAAAGTGCTAAAATATTGTTTTGATTTAAATTACCAATATTGTGTCGGGCATTTTTATCAAAACAACAAGGAATTATTTTTCCATCCCATGTAATAACCATCGTACTCCAAATTCTGAAACATCTGTTCTTAAGTTTGTTTTTGATTTTAATTTGTTGTTTATTAGTATTGTAGCGTGAAAATTTTTGGTTTTTAGGTAATAAGTCTGAATTAATTTGATCAGGATCTATTTGGGCCGATTTTATTTCAACCTTGTTCACTCCTAATGATTTTCCTAGATTTTTTATATCACTAATTTGATGTTCGTTAAACCGGAAAACAAGAAATTGGATTACAATTTCTGGGGTTTTTGATTTTTTGATTTTTTTTAATTCTGCTAAATTTTTAATTCCGGAAATTACTTTTTTTAAACTTCCTCCTTTTCTGTATTTTTCATATGTTTCTTGCGTTACACCGTCTACCGAAATAATAATTTTATCGAGCCCTGAGTCAATAATTTTAAGCGCATTATCGTAAGTTAGGAAATGCCCGTTGGTTGAGGTACAAGTATATATATTTTTTTGGTGAGCATAATGAATCATGGAAAAAATATCAGGGTGCAACAATGGCTCTCCCTGAAAATAAATCATATGGTACAGTAGCCAGGGAGAGAGTGTGTCGATTATTTTTGTGTAATCTGATATGTTCAGAAATCCTTTGTCTCTTTTTATGGTATTATTTCCTGTTGGGCATTCAGGGCACTGCAGATTACAAAAATTGGTTGGCTCAACCGTTAGGCTTAAGGGTTTTCCCCAAAGGAAAACTTTTTTGAACCAAACAGATAAAAGATAGCTTAATAAAAATTTTAAAGCATTTATTAATTTTAGAAAAGAAAAATAACTAAACCAATACACATTTTTCTAATTAGCTTCCAGTATTTTAAAAAGTTCATCGAGTTTAGGTGTGAGTATTATTTCGGTTCGCCTGTTCTTCCTCCTTGCTTCTGAAGTTTTTAGCGGATCAACAGGCGCATATTTGCTTCTTCCGGCAGCAATTATTCTTCCTCCATCAATATTTGGATTTTCCATTAAAATGCGGACAATTGCTGTTGCTCTTTTAACACTCAGGTCCCAGTTGTCTTTTATTGCTTCGCCTGGAATATAAGGCACATCGTCAGTGTGGCCTTCAACCATAATATTAATATCTGGATTTTTACCTAAAACATCAGCCAGTTTTTTTAGGGCGCTCACTCCCTTAGGATCAACAACGGTACTTCCAGATCTGAATAAAAGTTGCTCTTCAAGGGAAACATAAACTTTGCCATTTCGGATATCAACAGCCAATCCCTCGTCGGCAAAACCAATTAAGGCTCTCGAAACTTTATCTTTTAAAACATTAACAACAGAATCCTTCCGATGCAGAACGCTTTCCAGTTCTACGAGGCGGGCATTTTTTTCCTCAAGTTCTTTTTCATAGGCATTTAACTTACTCCTTTCTGATCGAAGGTTATCTTCCAGTTTGCTTAATTCATCTTCTTTTTCAATAATTTCTGTTTGGGTATTTTGTAATTCTTTCAGCAATTTTTTTGTTTCATTAATATTGCCCGAAAGAAGTTGGTCCTGCGATTCTTGCAGTTTACTGTATTGTTTATTTAGTTTATCATATTTTATTTCTATAGAGTGGAGTTTTGTCGTTTTTTCAAGGCTGTCTTTTTGCAAGCGGTCAATTTGTTCTTTTAATTGTGCTGTTTTTGATTTTAATTCTGTATTACTTACGGTAAGATTCTTATTCTCTTCTTTTAATAACTCTCGCTCTTCTTCGCATTTTCTAGCACTTTGTTGTAGTTCTTCAAATTGTTTAGCTGGAACACAACCTGATAAAATGATGATTACAAAAAGAAACACTAGGTAGAATTTAATTTTAGAATACATATCGATAATTTTGGTTTTTGTCTGTTAAAGATAATAAATTTGTTACAACAAATATATAAAATATGTTGTTGTATAGATACGTTTAAACAAAGTAAAAATTATTCATATCTTTGCGATGAACTTTAAAGACTTATGTCAGGCGAATTATTAAAAAATATTCTTTTTCCGGAAGATTTAAAAAAGCTGGATATTACAGAACTTCCAAAGTTAAGCCATGAACTCAGGCAGTTTATCATTGATGTTGTGTCGTCAAATCCCGGTCATTTTGGAGCGAGTTTGGGTGTTGTGGAGCTTACAGTAGCTTTGC
>CAZSIC010000110.1:0-11293 GCA_964606845.1 uncultured Bacteroidales bacterium | reverse complement strand
TGTTTTAATTCTTCTTTTATTTTTTCAAGTAAACTCATATTTTTTCTAATTCAGTTACTCTGAGTTTAACTTTCGTTATCCTCAGTAAAATAATCCATATTATAAATTTACAAAATCCTATCTATCAAAGTCAAATTAATTTTTGATATACGCCAGAAAAACATTCAATTTTGGTAAAACGGTTTTAATTTTTATCAGATTCGATAGCATCATTTTACCTACAACATAGTTATATCCCTGTCCCGAATATTTTTCTGTAATACTTTCAAATTCAAAATAGCTTAAATCAACCAGATTATGATATCGCAAATAAATTTCTATTTCGTGATTTGTATTATAATTTACTTTTTTAAAATATTTCTGCTTTTTATATTCGTATTTATAATGATGCGAACGAGCTGTAATATCCGAGAGTACTGCCGATCCTGTTGGAAACCCTCCTGCTCCTTTACCGAACATAAACTGTTTATCGTAAAATTCGCCCTGAATAACCACCCCATTATATTCATCTTCCACATTATAAATATATTTATCGGGTTTTACCAGCCGCGGAATAACAAACATAGTAAACATTCCGTTATCGAGTTTTAACAATTGTGCAACCAGCTTAATTTTTAAGTTTTTTTCGCGGGCAAACTGAATATCTTTTTCTTTGATATTAGATATGCCATAGTTAAAAACTTTTTCGGGCTGAACAAAAGTTCCCAATGCGTGGGTTGCAATAATAACCAGTTTGTATAACGAGTCGAATCCGTCAATATCAAGCGAAGGGTTACTCTCGGCAAAACCCATATCCTGTGCTTGTTTTAGTGCAGTCTGATAATCTAAATCATCATTAAATATCCTGGAAAGAATAAAATTTGATGATCCGTTTAATATCCCGGTAACCGATTGTAATAAATCATTATCATAATACTCCTCAATATTCCGAATTACAGGAATACTTCCACATGCCGAAGCATCATAAAGCAATGCCGTATCTGTTTCTTTTTGTAGTTCAATAAGCTCGTATAAATGATGAGCAAGCATTTTCTTGTTTCCGGAAACTACTGCTTTTTTGGCATTTAAGCATTTTTTTACAATAGCGTAAGCTTCTTCGGCATCATCAATCAATTCAACAACAAGGTTTATATCCTTATCATTAATAATATCATTTTTATTAAATGTAAAAATATCTTTTGGTAATGATCTTTTTTTATCTTTTTGCTTAACGCAAATTTTACTCACAGTTGCATCAACGGTTTTACTGTGTTGCAATACATGGTAAAGACTTTCGCCAACTACGCCGTAGCCGAAAAGTCCGATATTAATTTTATGTTGCATCTTGTTTTTCGCTTAAAAATGATTTAATTTTTTTGGTTAATTGTTCTGTTTCAATCAAAAATCCGTCATGGCCATACAGCGAATCTATCTCAATATAACCGGAATCAGGAATATACTGTTGCAGCTCCTTTATTTCATGGGGATAAAACAGTAAATCGGATGAAATAGCGATTAATAATGTTTTAGCCTTAACCATCGACAATGCTTTTTCGATTCCACCCCGGTTTCGGCCCACATGATGTGTATCAAAAGCTTTGGTAATGGAATAATAAGCAAAAGCATTAAATCGTTTCACCAGCTTATCGCCCTGATATTGCTGATAAGATACCGCACGGAAATTTTCCAGCCCTGGCTTTTCATCCTGCTGCGTTTTATTGTACGTTGCCGCATTACGGTAACTCAATAAAGCAATAGAACGTGCTGCTTTCATCCCTGCCTGCCCTGCTTTTTCATGGTTATTTTTAAATGTAGGGTCGGCATTTATAGCTAAGCGCTGCGATTCGTTAATAGCAATATTCCATGGCGAAGCTAACGCTCCGCTCACTATAAAAACCAAATGTTCAATTAAAGAAGAGTTCATAATACTCCATTCAAGCGCCTGGAAGCTTCCAATAGAACCTCCGGTTATCATAAATATTTTATCGATATGCAGATGTTTCCTGAGTAACTCATGGGCATTTACCATATCACGAATCGTAATTAAAGGAAAATCATGAAAATAAGGTTTTCCTGTTTTCGGATTGGTTGATAAAGGCCCGGTGGTTCCATAACAGGAACCCAAAAAATTGGCACAAACAATGAAATATTTAGAGGTATCGAACAATAAACCCTCGCCTACCATATTAGGCCACCAATCTGCAACATCTGAGTTGGCCGTAAGGGCATGGCATACCCAGATTACATTATCTTTTGCTGTATTTAATACTCCGGCAGTGTGATAAACAATCTGGATATCGAGTAACGATTCCCCGTTTTCTAGTTTGAATTCTCCGTGGTATTGAAATTGATGTTCTGTCATAATTGTTTTTTTAAGCGAAAGCCGAAAGATAAAAGAATTTTTAATTATTTGGAGGATAATTAACTTCGTACAAATTCTTATTTATCTCCGGCATTCCGCTTAAATTTTATGTTGCCAGAGGCAATTTGTTTACTGAAATATTTTTTATTTCCATCCTGTGAAAAGCTTGCTCAAAATCGCAAATTATATCGTCAATATGTTCCAGGCCAACAGACACTCGCAATAAGCCTGGACTTACACCGGCCTGCAATAACTCATCTTTATTTAATTGCCGGTGTGTTGTGGCCGCCGGCAATATAATTAACGTTTTAGCATCGCCCACATTTGCCAGATGACTAATCAATTTAAGATTATCGACAAATTTTGTTGCTTTTTCAACGCCTCCTTTTATTTCAAATGACAAAACGCCTCCAAATCCATTTTTCAAGTATTTCAGTGCATTTTTATGATTTGGGTTAGCAGGTAATCCAGGGTAATTAACCTTTTGGACATTTGGGTTTTTATTTAACCAGTCGGCTAAAAGCAACGTATTCTCTGTATGTTTCTGCATCCTTAATGACAAAGTTTCCAAACCCTGCAAAAGTAAAAACGAATTAAACGGGCTAATTGCCGGGCCAAAGTCACGTAATCCTTCAACCCTGGCGCGCACGATAAAGGCAAGCTCACCAAACTTTTCGTTGTAAATTAACCCATGATAACCCTCCGACGGTTCGGTAAACTGAGGAAATTTTCCATTTGCCCAGTTAAAATTCCCGGCATCAACAATAATGCCGCCCATACTTGTTCCGTGTCCTCCAATCCATTTGGTTGCCGACTCAACCACAATATTGGCTCCAAAATCTATGGGCTTACATAAGTAACCACACGCACCAAAAGTATTATCAACAACAAACGGAATATTATACTTTTGTGCCAGTTTGGAAAATGCATTAAAATCGGGCACAAAAAAACCGGGATTACCTATAGTTTCAACATAAATGGCTTTAGTATGACTGTCGATTAATTTTTCAAAATCTTCAATTTTTCCCGAACGGGCAAAACGAGCATCAATACCCAGGTTTTTAAGTGATATCTTAAACTGGTTGTGTGTTCCTCCATATAAATAGGGCGAGGAAACAAAATTATCTCCATTTTTTAAAATATTGTTTAACGCAACAAATTGAGCGGCATGTCCTGAAGCAACAGCCAATGCTGCTTTTCCTCCTTCAAGTGCAGCAACACGTTTTTCAAACACCTCGGTGGTAGGATTCATGATACGGGTATAAATATTCCCCATCTCTTTTAAATCAAATAAATCAGCTCCATGTTTTGTGTCGCGAAAATTATAGGATGTTGTCTGGTACAAAGGCACAGCCCTGGAACCGGTTACAGGATCAGGTTGCTGCCCTGCATGAATTTGTAATGTTTCGTATTGATAATTTTTCATGATCGTTCTTTTTAAAATTTTTGATTTTTATATTATTATACACATGCATCGCAACACACTTCGCTGGCAAAAAATTCTTTATGAATTGCTTTCACCGTTTCGTTGCGGTCTTTTTTATCTACAATAAAATACATGGCTACTTTACTGGCTCCAAAGCAGATAATTTTAATATTTATCCCTTTGCGTGCTACGGCGCTAAATATCCTGCCTGCAATTCCGTATTTTGATGTCAGCCCTTTGCCAACTGCCGCAATAACCGAAATATTATCGCTTATTTCGATATGGCTAATGCCATGAATATCCTTTTGCCTGATGATTATTTCTGCTTTATTCAGGTCGGTTTTAGCCAGCAAAATATTAATAGCTGTTTGTGATGTAATAACCGATTTAATGTTGATTCCGGCCTTATCGAGCTCAACAGTAGATTTGGCAAGAATACCGGGTTTAGCTCCCACTCCGGAACCTGATAATTTAATCATTCCAAAATTATCGCTGTAGGTAACACTTTTTACTACCCGGCTGGTAACCGTTTCTTTTCCGTTAATCATTGTAAAAGGGATAACGCCCGATTCAGCATCATTAATATTCATAATCCGAATCGGGATATTGGCTTTAGCTAAAGGTTCTGTTGTTCGCGGGTGTAATATTTGAGAACCAAAATAAGCCAGTTCCGATGCTTCGTCGAACGTTAGTTCTTCTACATTTACCGAATCGGGAACAATTTCAGGATTAGCACTTAAGAAACCTTCAACATCTTTCCATAAATCGAGTGAATCTGCATTTAAACAAGCGGCAATGGCAGCGGCAGAATAGTCGCTTCCGCCACGACCGAGAAGTGTTGTGTGCCCGCTTGATGAGACACCGTAAAAACCCGGAATAATATAGGTTTTGTTTTCTGACAGGGAAACTTTTAAGTTTTCTATGGTTTGTGCAAAATCTACCGATGCATTTTTATATTCTCCATCAGTAATTAATCCAATATCACCGGGTAAAGCTTCGGTGCAATCCTCACCATAATATTTTAAAATATAATACAAAGTAAGTGAGCTAAATCTTTCGCCATAACTAAGCACTTCATCATAAATAAATGGTGGAACATCGTTAATATACTCAAGTCCTTCCAAATAACTTTTGAGTTTATTTAACCGTTGTTCCAGCTCGTTTCTAAACTGAAAAATGAGCTCATCGTCTTTAATGATCTGTTGAATGAGTGATATTTTTTGATGAAAAATATCATCCGTAAAAGCCGGCACGTTAATCCCCCCATTAGCAGATTGCTCGGCCGCTTTAATAAGCCTGTTGGTCATGCCGTAAAATGCAGATACAACAATTACCAATGGTCTGTTATAATTTTTAATGGCCGTTATTACTTTTTTAATTCCATGAATATCCCTTAAGTTCGAGCCACCGAACTTAACTACCTGATAGGTCATAATTATTATTTTTTGATTTAACACATAAAATTTCACTATTGCCTTTTTTAGGCAAGCCTGAGCACTCCGGAAAGACTTTAATCTACTCTCCGACTAGCGCATGCACATAGGCAAAAGCGGCATTGTAAAATTGTTAAACCAAAAATGATTGACAATTACAAAATCCGGTAAGGAATAACTAGTACAAAAAAATTTACTTTTCATGATTTTTTGCGTTTAGTTTATAATTCCCCGTCCTTATTTTCCGGCAATTACCGGAATTGGTTTGGGTTAGGTATTGGCACCTTTTCTGCGGTTGGCAGAGGGTTGCCAGAGGTTCACAGAGCCTAATCTCTCCCCTCTTCTTTATAAATCAAACGCCCTTTGTGAAGGATGTTTGAAATGTTGATGCAAATATAACAACAAATTTTTGGAATATGCAAATGAAAAGAATCCGAAGGTGGATTTTAAAATCGTTTAAAAATTATTACTTTTAGAAAAACAAAAGAATCCTTTAGGATGCTTATTATTAAAAATTAAGTGGGGTAAACGTTATAAGGGGATTTGAAAAAACAAGTTCTCTGCAAGCTGAAAACCAAACGCAAAAAAAGCTTTTTGGTTTTTACCAACACATAATCCAACGCTAACAAAACAAAAGAGTTGTTTTTTGCCAACGCTCAAAAAATGTTGAAAACTTTTTGGACTTATATTGTCCAATTTTAAAAATACTTTGTAGTTTTGAACAAAATATGACCAATGGCAGATATTGAGAAATATACAACATTTGGCGAACATCTAAGAATACTTAGAGAAAATGCAGGCCTTACCCTTAAAGAAGTAGCGACTAGTGTTAAAATAGATATTTCTTTACTTGCAAAAATTGAACGCAATGAAAGACAACCCACTAAACCATTAATCAAGAGGGTTTCTGATTTTTTAAAAGTTGATGAAAAAAAACTTCTAAATGAATTTTTGAGCGACCAAATCGCATATAGAATCTTAGATGAAGATGCCGACTTAAACATTTTAAAAGTTGCAGAAAAAAAAATTAAATACGGAGTTACAAAACAAAAATAATATGCCAGAATTACTATCAATAAAAGAAGCAAGCCAATGGGCTACTGAGTATTTTGACAAAAATATTACACCTTCAAATATCTCTTATTTAATTCAATATGGTAGAGTAAAAAAAATAGGGGATAATGGTTCTACTCAAGTTTTAAAAGAAGACTTAATCGAGTACTATAAAGAACAAAATAAATCACGACAAGATGATTGGAAAAAGCAACTTGGTAATGACTTAAATTGGGCTTTATCATTTGAACAATATAAAGAAGCTGAAACTACAAAACACGTTCACAGATTACATCCATATAAAGGTAAATTTATACCACAATTAGTTGAGTACTTTTTAGATTCGCACACCGACAAATTTAAAAAGGAGGTTTTTTTCAAAGAAGGGGATATTGTGCTCGACCCATTTGGTGGTTCAGGTACAACGCTAGTTCAAGCAAATGAATTAGGTATTGATGCTATTGGCATTGATATTTCCGCCTTTAACACACATATAAGCAATTCGAAAGTTGGTAAATATAATTTTCAACTTATTCAAGACACAGCGAAAGAAATATCACTAAAATTGAAGCAATACCTTAAAAGTAGAAATAATGTTGAATTTGAAACGGAATTATTAGAAAAACTAAAAGTTTTCAATGCAAATTTTTTCCCTTCTCCTGAATTCAAATATAAGGTTCGGCAAAAAGAAATTAATGAAAAAGAATATGGCAAAGAAAAAGAGAATGAGTTTTTACCTATTTATCAAGAGTTAATTAATAAATACAAAATAGAACTTAAACAAGAAAAATCTGAATCTTTTTTAGAAAAATGGTTTACAAAAGTTATTAGAGATGAAATTGATTTTGTTTTCAATGAAATCAAGAAAATAAAAGACAAGCCTACAAAACGAATTCTAAGCATTGTTTTGAGTAGAACTGTTCGTTCGTGCAGAGCAACAACTCATTCTGATTTAGCAACTCTTTTCGAACCACAAATCACAACATATTATTGCAAGAAACATGGGAAGATATGCAAACCACTTTTTTCAATTGATACTTGGTGGAATCGTTATGCAGCTGATACAATAAAACGGATAAAACAGTTTGATAAATTAAGGACAAACACAAATCAAATCTGTTTAACTGGAGATAGCAGAAATATTGACATTATTTCAAGCTTAGAAGAAAAAATGCCTCATTTTTCAAGAAAAGTTAGCAAAGATAAGATTGCTGGTATTTTTTCAAGTCCTCCATATGTTGGTTTAATTGATTATCATGAACAACATGCATATTCTTACGATTTATTTGGATTCGAAAGAAAAGATGAGTTAGAAATTGGACCGTTGTATAAAGGACAGGGACGAGAAGCAAGAGAAAGTTATGCTAAAGGAATTGCTGATGTCTTGATAAACAGCAAACGGTTTTTAAAACAAAATTATGATGTATTTTTAGTAGCCAATGACAAATACGGACTATACCCAAGTATAGCAGAAATGGCAGGGATGAAAATTGTGAATCAATATAAACGACCAGTTCTGAATCGAGTAGAAAAAGATAGAACTGCATATTCCGAAATAATCTTTCATTTAAAAGAAAATAATGAATCAATTAACACAAGATACATTTCTTAAGCTTGTTGAGTCTTTAAGAAAATACCAAAGAGCTGAATTAATTGAAGAAAACGAAAATCTGATAGAAACACTCTATACCGATCCTTTTCCAAATGATTTCGTTTTGAAAACAATGTTACAAAATCAAACAACTTTATTGATAGGTAGAAAGGGAACGGGTAAATCTACTATTATTAATAGGTTTCAACACGAAATCAGAAAATCAAATGATAAGCTCTCTCTTTATATAGATGTTAAATCAATTTATATTCAAGCAAAAGAAAGTTCTCCTCAAATAAATAATTCAGAATACAATGTATTATCAGAAGCTGAGAAAGAGAAGTATTTTATTTACAAGGAGTTTCTCAAGAAAGTAATTGAAGAATTAGAAACTGAAATTGATAAGGCAGTTTTTAAAAATAAATTCACAAAAATATTATTCGGAGGCAAGACAGAATCTGATTTTAAGAAGGAATTATCCAATATTTTTAAAAACAAGTCTTCTTATGAAGACATTACCGCACTTCACGACATAAAAAACAAGGACGAAAAATCAAATAGACAAAAGCAAGAAAACACAAAATCACTCACAACAATATTTAAACCTGAATTAACTGTCGGAAAAGATAGTGTTGGTGGCAGTTTAGGGAGTTTGGGGGGTAAATATGAACAAAAAAAGACAAAAGGAGAATCAGAACTTACAAGCATAGAATATTCAGGCGTCTTAATAAGATACTTTAATATAATTGACTTAATGAATCAAATTAAGAAATTGCTTGTTAGTTTAAAAATACATACAGTGTTTATTTGTCTCGATGATGCTTCAGAGCTTGAAAAAGATGCTTTGGAAACTTTTATGAGATGTGTTGTAACACCATTAAACAATTCTTCCGAAGGTTTTTTTAAGTTTAAGATTTCTTTTTACCCAGGTAGAGATTTGCTTCCTGAAATTGATAGAACAAAAGTTGAAACAATAAATTTGGATTACTACAACTTATATCAAAATACAGGAAGAAATAAAGTAGAAGAAAATGCTATAAAATATACAGAGAGGTTACTTAGAAAGAGGTTTGATAATTATTTTGGAAAAGATTCCTCGTTAGAAGATTTTTTTGATGTGTCATCAGTCACAATTAATCAGTATTACAAGCAATTATTTTACTCAAGTTCAAATGTGCCGAGAAACTTAGGGAAAATTCTTTGGTATGCATCTCGAATGTCAATTTTTGAAGGAAAAAAAATTACTAAAGCAATTATTCAAGAAGCTACAAAACAACATTATTTACAAGAAACAAGAACAGTATTTTTTAAAAATGAATTTATACAATATAAAGATTATAACGAAAAATTTGAAAAAGAACATTTGAAAAACTTAGTTAACGAGATTATATTAAAAGCTAAAGAGAATAAACGCCATATTGGGAACTCCTCGTCTGCTATTTTCAAAAACTACACGACTAACACGGCTCCCTCAAATTACTTGTATTTTAATCCTGAATTCGAAAGTTTAATAGCAAGTCTTGAATTAAACTTTTTCATAACAAAGCATTCTCAACAAAAAGATAGAGGTAGTGGGACAGGTTCAAATTATATTCCCCCAAAAGAAGTAAGCATTTATACATTAAACTATGGTCTATGCCTAAGTGAAGACATCATATATGATGAAAATAGTGATCGTAAATTTAGAATTGAACGTGTTTTTGATTTTAATAAATTAATAATAAATTGGGCGAATTCTCAAAAATCTATAATCTGCAATAACTGTAATGCAACTCATAGTTTAGAAAAACTAGATGCTATTAAAGCACTTGGTATGATTTGTACTGAATGTGGCCAAAAATCGTGTGAAATAGTTACAAATAACAATACAGTAGAAATTGTAGAAAATAGTGTTCAAATTCCTGAAAAGTATTTCCAAATCTTAAATACTCTTATGATTGAAGATGGTCAAAAAGTAAAAGATATTTCAACTGAATTAGATTATAATAGATGGACAATTTCGGCATTAATAAGGAGTGACCGATTATTACAAACTGAAGAATATATTACTCCAAAAAATAAAAATGGAATAAAACATTATTATATAACAGAAAAAGCAAAAAACATTTTTTTCAATGGCTCTAACTAATAAACAAAAAGAAAAAATATCAATTGAAGTCATCAAAACTTTAGTTACACGATTTGATAACTTCCCTGAAGATGCATCAAACAATAGAAATGCTCCATTTCACGAAGCTTTTCTCAATGCTTTTTCAGATCAGCTTAACGGTAAAGTTTCAGACACACCTTTTTTTATCAGTTTAAGCAGTTGGTTACACGGTTTAAATACAACGCTAGGTCAAAATTTCTTTGAAAATATTGCGCATCATTTGTGCAATGGAGAAAAAAGGGAGTATACATCTAAAAGATTGGGGAACCTCAAAATCACTCAATCTCAAAGAAATCACATTTCACAAATAATTGCTGACCTTAGTAACACAACTTCAACACCAAATCTAGCAAATGAAAATAACCTCTTATATGCAAATTACAATGATGCTGTAATAAATGCTATGGACTTTTCCGCTGATGTTTTTATTGAAGACACAAATACTATAACCGCTATAGAGTTGAAATCTGTAAAACCTAACTCCGGTGAAATGAAAGGAGAAAAACAGAAAATACTTGAAGGAAAAGCTGCCTTATACAGACAATTTCCAGGGAAACAAATACATTTTTATATGGGTTTTCCTTTTGACCCAACTATAAATCCTGCAACTGATGCTGTTACCAATTTTGATAAATCAAGATTTTTGGGCTCAATAATAAATATGACAAAATATTTTGATTCAAACGAGACCTTAGTTGCTAGCGAATTATGGAATAAACTTTCAGGTCAGCCAAATACTATGGAAGAAATATTAGAAATAATTAATACAATTTCTACCACTTCATTTCTAAATAAGTTTCAACTCTTAACCGACAACACTAAAAGGTTGTCTCCTGAATATAGAAATCAGTTAAATGAATGGAATTTATTTTCAGAATTAGAACTCATTAATAGTAACAGCACTCTTATACAAAACATTAGGTCGGATACAACTTTGACAAGAATATACAATAAAATAGCTTTTGACAAAAAAGGGAATTATAATACTGACAGATACTCAACTTTAAAACAATTGATATAATGCCACCCTTTCCCATCCATACAAATTGCCAATTCGATCACGCCAAACCACAACCAAACCTATCCAAAGAGTTTGCCTTCCCCAACGCACGGCTGACGCGAACAAAGTAGCAAGTTGAAAAAATAACTAAAAAACAAAAACCCCCTGGAGGTAATCGAACAGGCAGCCCTGCAAAATATAACCGGCACAATTTGACCGGAAATAACCGGTACAATAAAACCGGATCTAATCGGTAAATAAGAATACACAATTTTTGGCAATTAGGAATACATAGTTTTT